>DAOWMJ010000147.1 GCA_030643145.1 Candidatus Latescibacterota bacterium
AAGCGCGCTTTTTTCAAGCTCCCCAATTATTTTTCCGTCAATCATTAAAGAGCTTTCTTCGCAGTTTCTACAAGTTTTTCAAAGCCTTTGCTGTCATTTATAGCAATTTCTGAGAGAATTTTTCTGTCAATCTCAATATCTGCCAGTTTAAGCCCATTAATAAACCGGCTATAGCTTAAACCGTTAATTCTCGTAGCGGCGTTTATTCTTGCAATCCACAACTTTCTAAAATCCCTCTTCTTAGTTCTCCTATCCCTATAGGCGTATTGAAGCGCGTTATTAACAGATTCTTTTGCTGTTCTGTATAATTTGCTTCGCCCTCCACTAAACCCTTTGGCTCTTTTAAAAATCTTCTTCTTTCTTTTGTGTGATGCAACACTATGTTTTGTCCTCGGCATTGCTGTATGCCTCCTTCATCTGAATAATTTTTTTGAGTCTGCAATCTAACAGTAACTCGCTGTAGCGTTACTAAGCTTTTCCAAGTATCCTTTTAATCTTCTTCACGTTTGTTTTATCAACAAGTGTAGCTTGTCGAAGATTCCTTTTTCTCTTTCTACTCTTCTTGGTAAGAATATGACTGGCAAAAGCCTTCTTTCTCTTTATCTTTCCATTCTTGGTTAATTTGAATCGTTTTGCAGCTCCTCTGTTAGTTTTAATCTTCGGCATTTTCCTCACCTTTCCCGAATTTCTTCTTGTCTGATATTCCAACAAGAGTCATACTTAACATTCTACCCATTTTTGTAGGTGCTTTTTCAATAGTGCATATATCTGCAAATCGTTCTTTAATAAGATTGAGAATTTCATAGCCAGCTTCCTGGTGCTGCATTTCCCGTCCGCGGAATCTTAAGGTAAATTTTACCTTATCCCCTTTAGCGAAAAATTTCTCAGCATTCCTCATTTTAAATTCAATATCATGTTTCTCTATTTTTGTACTCAATTTTATCTCTTTTAAATGCGTAATATGCTGTTTCTTTTTAGCTTTATGAGCATTTTTACTCTGTTCGTATTTATATTTCCCGTAATCAATTATTTTGCAAACGGGTGGCTTTGCGTTTGGAGAGATCTCAATAAGATCCATTCCACGTTCCTGGGCTAAATGCAGGGCCTCCTCATTAGACATTACCCCGATTTGTTCACCTTCTTCATCAACCACTCTTAGTTCCGGAATCTTAATCATTTCATTTACCCTTATACGATCGTTCCGTCCGAATTTTTTGTTGCCTTTGATCATTCACCTCCTGAAAAAAAGGGCGGGTAGTTATTCCACCCGCCAAACTAAATCCAGCATTTGATGAAACCCTACCAGTTCATTTAAGACCGCAAGGTGAGAGGTATTAACCTCTACTTCAATCCTTGTTTTTCTGTTACTTATAATCTAATCTTTCTTATCGATCTCGTCAACAAGATCGTGAATTAAATCGTCTAATTTTTTTGTTCCTTCCAACCCCGTAGCCTTTGATCTGACGTTTACATCTCCATTTTCCATTTCCCGGTCACCAACAACAATCATATATGGAATTTTCTCCAATTCAGCTTCCCGTATTCGATACCCGAGCTTTTCTCTTCTCAAATCGGTCTCAACCCTTATCCCGTTCTCCCTTATTTTTTCAGCACACCGGATAGCGTAATCATTATGATCAATTCCAACAGGTAATATTTTAACCTGTACCGGTGAGAGCCATAACGGAAATTCACCGGCGTAGTGTTCAATTAATGTCCCTACGAATCGTTCTATAGAGCCAAGAAGGGCTCTATGTACCATATAAACAAATTTCTTTTCGTTGTTTTCATTAACATATTTAACATCAAATCTTCTTGGAAGATTAAAATCAAATTGTATCGTAGTAGCTTGCCAACCACGGCCGAGAGCGTCAATAAGCTTCAAGTCAATTTTCGGCCCATAAAAAACAGCCTCTCCTGGAATCTGTTTGAAAGGGATATCTCTTTTCTTCACAGCTTCAAGGAGAGCATTTTCAGCCTTTTCCCATTCCTCTTTTGAACCCGCGTATTGATCCATTTTTTCAGGATCATGCAAACTTAATTCTACTTCATAATCTTTGAACCCGAATGTAGTAAGAAGCTTGTGCGCCAAGTTAAAGCAATTATCAATTTCTTCGTTCAACTGCTCAGGCGTACAGAATATATGAGCATCATCCTGGGTAAATCCTCTAACCCTGAGCAGGCCGTGCAAAGTTCCAGAGCGTTCATTTCTGTATACGGTGCCGAGCTCGGCATAACGAACCGGCAAATCTCTATAACTGTGAAGCTTATTTTTGTACATAAGGATATGTCCCGGGCAGTTCATCGGTTTTAATACGTATTCCTGTTCCTCGTCAGTATTGATAATATACATGTTCTCCCTGTAATAATCATAATGCCCGGATTTCTTCCAGAGATCACTCTTAGCTATGTGAGGGGTAGTAATCATCTGATATCCGTCTTTTCTGTGCTCTTCTTTCCAGTAACCCTCGATAGCTTCACGAAGTATATACCCCTTTGGATACCAGAAGACAAGTCCCGCCCCAGCTTCTTCAATAATATCAAAAAGTTCCAATTGCGGCCCTAGTTTTCTATGATCTCGCCTCTTCGCTTCTTCCATTTTTATGATATGATCGTCAAGTAACGATTTTTTTAAAAAGGCGGTACCATATACCCTTTGAAGCATTTCCCTTTTCTCGTCTCCGCGCCAGTAAGCTCCGGCAATCGACAAAAGTTTAAAGATTTTTACAAGCTTAATATCAGGAACATGTGGCCCGGCACACAGATCAACAAAAGAGCCCAGTTTATAAATCGTGACCGTATCAGTGTCAAGGTCTTCAATAAGTTCAACTTTGAATGGCTGGTTTTGATCCTTGAAGAGTTTTATTGCCTGCTTGCTTGATATTTCCTCGCGGGTGAATTCAAGCCCTTCCTGCCGTAAATCATTCATTTTTTTTTCAATCTTTTCCAGATCATCCGCGGAAAAAGGCAAATCAAAGAAAAAATCATAATAAAACCCGTCTTCTATCGCGGGCCCTATTCCAAACTGAACATCTTCGCGTAATTGCATGACCGCTAGGGCCATCAAATGGGAAGCGCTATGTCGAATTATTTCAAGTGATTCTTCATCTTCAGTGGTCAATATACTGAGTTTTCCGCCAGATTTTATTTCTTCCCGCAAATCATAGATTCTACCATCCACCTTCGCTGCTACTGCTTTTTTTTGCACGCTCCGGGGCAAACCCTCAAGAATATCGATAAAGGTGTCGCCCTTGTCGATCTTTCTGCTCGCTCCGTCCGGAAAGATTAATTTACTCATAACGTGCTGCTCCGCCAAAATAATGGTGGGCGATACTGGAATTGAACCAGTGACCCCCTGCATGTCAAGCAGGTACTCTAACCATCTGAGCTAATCGCCCGCCAATTCGATTAAATTTACATAAAACATTTAAAAAGGGCAACTTAAATCTTTTAAGAATTATTTCTTCTCATCTTCTTCAATAACTTCAAATTCCGCGTCCACTACTTCCTCATCATTCTTCTTGCCGGTTGAAGCCTTGGCGTCTTTATCCGAGGCGGAACCAGCTTGCTGCTGTTCCTGATCAGCGGAACTCTGCTGATACATTTGCTGGGCCGCCTTCTGCCAGACCTGATTATGGTTCTCAATTGCCTTTTTTATTCTTTCTTTATCATCGGTTTTACTTGCTTCTTTCAATTCTTCCAGGACTTTCCGGATCTCGTCGAAATCATCGGAAGGAATTTTATCCTTATATTCTTCCAGCTGTTTTTCAGTCTGAAAACTCATTTGATCCGCCTGGTTTTTCAAATCGATAATTTCTCTCTTTTCCTTGTCTTCTTCCGCGTGCTCCTCAGCTTCTTTCACCATCTTTTCAATCTCATCATCAGATAATCCGCTTGAGGCCTGAATTATTATCTTTTGTTCCTTACTGGTCGCCTTGTCTTTCGCAGACACATTCAGGATACCGTTGGCGTCAATATCAAAAGTTACTTCTATTTGCGGAATACCTCTTGGCGCGGGAGGCAAACCGGCAAGCTGGAATCTCCCAATAGATTTATTGGTTGATGCCATTTCCCTCTCTCCCTGCAAAACATGAATATCAACAGTTGTTTGATTATCAGCCGCGGTTGAGAAGACTTCGCTCTTCTTTGTTGGAATTGTAGTATTCTTGTCGATCAACCTGGTCATAACACCGCCGAGTGTCTCAATACCGAGAGAAAGAGGAGTTACATCCAGTAGAAGAACATCATGAACATCACCAGCGAGAACGCCCCCCTGAATAGCGGCGCCGAGGGCGACAACCTCATCCGGATTTACACCCTGATGAGGGTCCCTTCCAAAAATCTCTTTCACTTTGTCCTGAACGGCGGGAATTCTTGTTGTGCCGCCAACCAGAATAACATCATCGAGATCAGATGTTTTAATTCCGGCGTCCTTCATCGCGCTCTTGCATGGCCCAACAGTTCTTTCTATAAGATCCTCTGTTAAACTCACAAATTTAGCCCTTGTCATCTTTGTATTTAAATGCTTCGGACCATTAGAATCCGCGGTAATAAAGGGTAAATTGATTTCCGTCTGTGGAACGGTTGACAGCTCGCACTTCGCTTTTTCAGCGGCTTCCCTTAACCTTTGAAGAGCCATTGGATCCTTAGAAAGGTCTATCCCCTGCTCTTTCTTAAACTCAGCAACTAGCCAGTCAATCACCCTCTTGTCAAAATCATCACCGCCCAGATGAGTGTCGCCGCTTGTTGCCTTAACCTCAAAAACACTTTCACCAAGCTCAAGGATCGAAACATCAAAGGTGCCTCCGCCAAGATCATAAACGGCGATCGTCTTTTCTTCATCCTTATTAAGCCCATAAGCGAGGGAAGCGGCGGTCGGTTCATTTATAATTCTCTCTACCTTGAGCCCCGCTATTTTACCAGCGTCCTTTGTTGCCTGTCTCTGACTGTCGTTGAAATAAGCCGGGACAGTTATAACAGCTCTTTCTACCTTCGTGCCAAGGTGCTTCTCGGCTGCTTCCTTCAAATATTTCAAAACCATTGCTGACAATTCCGAAGGAGAGTACTTTTTTCCTTCCACTTCAACTCTTAGATCACCCTTGTCTCCCTTGATTACCTTATAGGAAACTTCCGAAAGTTCATTTTTAACCTCTGAATGTTTCCGTCCCATAAACCGCTTGATAGAATATACTGTATTTTCAGGATTCGTAACGCCTTGCCTCTTGGCAAGTGTTCCGACAAGCCTCTCGCCATCTTTAAATCCAATAACTGACGGTGAGGTTCTCCCACCTTCAGGATTGGTAATAATTACAGGCTCGCCGCCTTCCATAACTGAAACACACGAATTTGTTGTACCAAGATCTATTCCTATAACCTTCCCCATTTTATACCTCCACT
>DAOWMJ010000032.1 GCA_030643145.1 Candidatus Latescibacterota bacterium
GTCGAACCGCCAACCTTCACCCTTTTTGTTAACAATCCTTCCTATTTCCCTCGAACTTATAGACGTTATATTAATAATCAGTTAAGAAAAGTGTTTACCTTTGAAGGAACAGCTGTTAGAATATTTTTCAGGGCAAGGGAGCACTAATATGGAGCTGTTTAGAAATATAGTAGTAGTTTCACTCTCGAGTTATTTGCTCGGAGCAATCCCTTCAAGTTTTATTATTGGAAAGATATTAAAAGGTATAGATCTAAGAGATCACGGAAGCGGAAATCTTGGTGCCGCGAATACATTCAGAATACTTGGAGCGAAAGCAGCTATACCGGTTCTCATAATGGATATAGGAAAGGGTTTTCTCGCTGTTAAACTTGTTTCAATATTTGGTGTTGATAATAGTATTTTTATCGCCTTTGCCGCACTCCTGGCTGTTCTAGGGCATAATTATTCAATTTTCGTCAGGTTTTCCGGAGGCAAGGGCGTAGGGACAACAACGGGAGTATTCCTCGCGATCACTCCTATTGCCGTCGCGATATGCCTTGTTATCTGGACCGTACTTCTTTTTTCAACTAGAATTGTGTCACTTGCAAGTATTACTGCAGCTTCATTTTTACCCATCTCTCTGTTATTAATGCAATTTCTGTTCGGACTTGAAACAGATATAAGTGTTATTGTTCTTTCCATGATCGTGGCATTAGCCGTTCTTTACAAACATAGATCAAACATCAAGAGACTTATGGTTGGTAAGGAAAAAAGGATATTTTAGATGAATACAAAACGAAAGAGAAAAGAAAACAGAAAGAAACAGATCACTGTTCTGGGTTCCGGCAGTTGGGGGACTACCCTTGCTATACTTCTTAATGACAAAGGTTATGACGTTACACTCTGGGAAAAATTTCCTAACCTGGCCGAAGCAATTAGAAGAGACCATGAAAACATACGGTTTCTTCCGGGAATTTCTATTCCGTGGTCAATTACTGTAACTTCTGATCTAAATAACGCGCTTAAAGATTCAAAATATATTGTGTTTGTAACGCCGAGTCATACCATTAGGAAAGTGGCTCGTCACGCCGCTTCTCAAGTCAATTATAATAAAAACGCAATTATAATTGATGCGGCAAAGGGCCTTGAAAACAAAACTCTCTGCCGTATGAGCACTGTTCTTAATCAGGAACTTCCTCAGGACAAAAAATTAATAACCTGCCTACTCGGACCTAGCCATGCTGAAGAAGTCAGTAGAAAAATGCCGACATCTGTCGTTGTAGCGGGATTAAATCAATCTATCCTTGGAAAGATTCAAAACCTATTTATGACTGCGAATTTTCGTGTCTATACAAACACCGATCTTATTGGCGTTGAGTTTGGTGTCGCTCTAAAAAATACTATAGCCATTGCTGCAGGGATATGCGATGGACTCGGTTATGGCGATAACACTAAAGCCGCTCTTATTACAAGGGGGTTAGCGGAAATTAAACGACTTGCGTGCAAACTCGGCGCCAGGAAAGAGACATTCAGCGGTCTCTCCGGTGTAGGCGACTTGATTGCCACCTGTATGAGCAGACATAGCAGAAACCGTTATGTGGGAGAACAAATTGGTAAAGGTAAAAGCTTAAAATCAATCCTTGATGATATGGTAATGGTCGCGGAGGGTGTAAAAACTACAAAAGCTGCTGTAAGTTTGGCTTCAAAAAAGGGAATTGAACTCCCAATCGCCGAACAGGTTTATAGCGTTCTTTTTCATAGGAAGAATCCTGAAAAGGCTATTATGGATTTAATGCTTAGAAAAGCAAAGAAGGAAATGTATTGAGAAGACAAGTAGCAATTTTAGAAAACCAGAAATAAGGAATAAAATCAATATGAGAAAAACCAGCACAAAATTGTACTATTCGATAGGAGAGGTTACTGAACTTGTAGGTGTGAAGGCCCATGTTCTTCGTTACTGGGAATCACAGTTTCCTGTTCTTAAGCCGAGGAGGGGCAATGCTGGAAACCGAACATACAAAATCAGAGACATCAAATATTTGCTCAGTATAAGAAAACTTCTTCATGAAAACGGATTTACAATCTCCGGCGCGAAAAAGAAATTCAAAGAATCGGGTAACAATCCGGATACTTTAATACAGCAGCTGAATATTCCTTTTTCTGATCCCCAAAACCGCAAAACACTAATTGCGGTTAAAAAGGAACTTTCCGAATTAAAAAAAATCATCGACGAGTTGTAGCCCTTTTATTTGTTCAAAGAGCAACAACTTAAATATAACGTTAATTTTTTCGAATTGCCGAATAAGATTTTTAGAATCCGGCGTGTTAGTTAACTTATGATCTATTAGAGATTTATCTTGTAATTATTCCTGGCAAAGGTTAAATTATTCTCGTGTCGGGGCGTGGCGCAGTCCGGTAGCGCACTTGCATGGGGGGCAAGGGGTCGCTGGTTCAAATCCAGTCGTCCCGACCATTTATTTATAGGTTCCAAACTTGAAACAGCAACATTTTTCTTCTAGCTAAAACATTAGAAATATTGATTTTTGGCTCCAATCAAGTAAGCAAATAAAATGACAGAAATGATAGAATTGTACGAGAATATTGCTGTAATCGTACCCGCGTATAATGAATCGAAACAAATCTGCTCTGTTCTCAAGAGAATAAAAAAGCACATTCTAAGTAAAAATATTTTTGTTATAGACGATGGCTCAACAGACAATACGGCAGATAAGTCTATAGATCTGGGTGTCAGAGTAATCAGACATGAAAAGAATTACGGGAAAGGGAGAGCGCTAATTACAGGTTTGTGTGAAATTCTGGATTCGGATGATCTATCCGCTGTTATTACTCTTGACGGTGATGGACAGCATGATCCTCGCGATATTCCAGGCTTTGTTGAGAAATTCATCAAAACAGGCGCAGATATAGTAATCGGAAACAGAATGAATAACACAAAAGGTATGCCGCTGCTTCGAAGATTTACTAACAAAACCACTTCTCTGGTTGTCAGCGGTTTGACGGGATTAAAGATCCCGGACAGTCAATCCGGCTACAGGCTTCTTCGCACATCGCTTCTTTTAAATATGAATTTGAACAGCACTCACTTCGATACAGAAAGTGAAATCCTCCTGAGAGCCGGAAAAGCGGGAGCAAAAATATCTTCTGTTCCGATCAGAACGATCTATTCCAGTGAGAAAAGCAAAATTAATCCTCTTGTCGACACATTCAGGTTTTTATTTCTGGTTTTAAGAAGCCTTTTCTGGTAAATTACAAACTCTATTCTTCATCCTAGAGAATATTGAATGAAACATTACAGAGTAAACAGGAATATTAGCGATATTAATAAAGGATTTTTCGAGAATTAGAAACGGCGAAAAATGAATGACGAGATAAATATTCTTATTACAAATGATGACGGAATAAGAGCGTCTGGACTCAAGGCTCTTGCCGCTGTTCTGAATAATGTGGGAATTGTCACTGTAATCGCGCCTGAAGTTGAACAAAGCGCTTCCAGTCATGCGATAACACTGAACAAGCCCCTCAGAGTGCACGAATACGGGAATTCATGGTTTAGTGTAACAGGTTCGCCGGCTGACTGTGTAATCATGGCTATATACGGTATTATGGACAGAAGGCCTGATATTGTCGTATCCGGCATTAATCACGGCCCGAACATGGGAGAAGACATTATCTATTCAGGGACAGTCGCTGCAGCCATAGAGGGTTATATACTTGGAATAGATTCGATGGCGATTTCTGTATCATCCCGAAGTTGCCGGGATTTTGACGAAGCTTCCAGAATTTCAGCCTATCTAGTGAAAAGAATGATACAGAAAACCTCAGAACGCAAAATTCTTCTCAATATCAACATTCCATCTCAGAAAGACAACAAATTACAAGGTATTAAAATAACCGGACTCGGTTCGAGAGTTTACAATGATATGATAGTTAAAAAAGAGGATCCAAGAGGGAACAACTATTATTGGATAGGCGGGGGAAAGCCCGGCTGGAAAGATGAGGAGAATACAGATTTTCACGCGGTTAAGTCCGGGTTTGTCTCGGTTACTCCAATCACCCTGTCGATGACCGATTATGAAAGGATGCCGGAACTGGAAAAGTGGGATTTAAATACAAAGAAATTGTAAAAAATTAGTCCCTCTTTTTTCAAAATTTTGTTCAGGTTAGATAATATTCAAATATTCTTTTTGCGGGTGGCATCATGATTGCGTATTAAGTAAAATAGAAATTTGAACTATTTTCAGTAAAAAGATAGACGGGTGTTGATAATTGTATCCTATATTTCTTTCAATAACTAGAATTCCCGAGGAATTGATTGTTTTCTTTTTCGCTGCGCTCCCAATCTCGGAACTCCGCGGGGCTATTCCTTATGCTCTGTGGACCGCTGGAATGACCTGGCAGAAAGCGTATATTATTGCTGTTGTCGGCAATTTTATCCCTGTTATTCCCATATTACTTTTTCTTGGAGTGGTTTCCGAATGGCTTACAAGCCGTTTTAAAACCTTCGATCGTTTCTTTAGTTGGTTATTTGAAAGAACAAAAAGAAAAAGTAAATTAATAGAAAGGTTTGAAGCTATCGGGCTAATCCTCTTTGTTGCGATACCTCTTCCTATAACAGGAGCTTGGACCGGATGTGTCGCCGCCTTTCTGTTTAAAATTCCTTTAAAACAGGCTATAC
Source organism: Candidatus Latescibacterota bacterium (assembly GCA_030643145.1). Lineage (GTDB taxonomy): Bacteria > Krumholzibacteriota > Krumholzibacteriia > Krumholzibacteriales > WJIX01 > JAGHBT01. Next base: position 4,676 of record DAOWMJ010000032.1, read on the forward strand.
CAGCTATTTCAGCGGGAATCCTTATATCCGGAATCATTGTAACACTAGCAAGCCTCGGGGCTATTTCTTTTTGGAGAATTTAACTTCTAACACTGATTATATATTTTGTAGATGAATTTGTTTGAGTTAGAGAATTAAAACTGATATGATTAAAAATGGAAATCGGGGCGTAGCGCAGCTCGGTAGCGCGCCTGCTTCGGGAGTAGGAGGTCGCTGGTTCAAATCCAGTCGCCCCGACCATTGATATTGATTCTTGAATATATATGCACTGTTACGCGTATAGATTGTATACTTAACATTATTGAAAGATCAATGTCGCATAAATAATTATGTTTAATAATAGTTCAATAAAAAAATCAATATTTTTTATAAGTACAGGGATAATTCTATATTCCGCATGTTCCGAGACTCCAATTTACCATGGCAAACGTGCTAAAACGGGTGATTACGAACGAAGTTTCAAAAAGAAACAACCTTTACTTCAGATCGATACTATTTTTTTCCCTCCTGTTAAGAACTATCACAGAAACAAGATTACAAGTGCTTTCGGAATTAGAAACGACCCAAAATATAAATTCAAAGAGCTTCATACAGGAATCGACATAGACACAAGAATTGGTGAACCTGTAATTGCTTCAGCTCCGGGGAAAATCGTTTTCGCTGGAAGAAAAAGTGGATACGGAAAGGTAATAATCATTGATCACGGGAAACGAATTCATACAGTTTACGCTCATCTCTCCTCAATATTATGCCGAAAGGACGATTACGTTATAAGGGGAGAAACAATAGGCAATGCCGGAAAGAGTGGAAACGCGACAGGTTCACATCTCCATTTTGAAATTCGTAAATCTGGAAAAGCTATAAATCCGATTTTGTATATAAATATTTAACAGCAACTTCAGGACAATCTTATGAAAAAAACAACAAATGCAGAGGACTTTCAAAAAAGATATTTCCTTGAAATAGGCAAATATCCACAGCTAACAAAAGAAGAAGAGATTGATTTAGCTAGAAAAGCCAGGAAAGGCGACGAAAAAGCCAAGAAGAAACTAATTATGTGCAATCTGAGATTGGTAATAAGCATTGCCAAATCCTACGCCACACATAATATTTCCTTCCTCGATCTTATAGAAGAGGGGAATATGGGTCTTATCAAGGCGGTTGACCGTTTTGATCCGGAACGGGGGTTCCGCTTCAGCACATATTCTTCCTGGTGGATAAAACAGTCAATTTCCCGAACAGTCTCAAACTACTCTCGCACAATCAAAATACCTATCCATATATTAAAATTGATCAGCCGCTACTACGAGCTGAAAAACAATAGAGATAACCTGGATGTTGACGAACAAATCGAACAGCTTGGAATATCCAGGAAAAGATTTGTAATGCTCGAAGAACTTATCAGGAACATAAAAGCACTTGATATGTCAAGCAGCCTCGATATGTACAATCAACTTGCGGACAACATTCAGGTTGAGAATGATGAAAATCCAGAAACGTTCATCCTTCGACAATTGGAAAACGAAGAACTCGCGAAACTTATCGAGAGACTTTCAGCAAGAGAGCAGTACATATTAAAGATTCGATATGGTTTTATGGATGGATCACCGCATACATTGGCCAACATTGGAAACTCATTAAACCTATCAAGAGAACGAGTGAGACAAGTTGAAAAGAGGGCATTACGCAAACTGAAATTGCTGATCGAATCAGAAAATAAATTATAGGAGGAAAGACATAGATGTGTGACAAAATCAAAAATGCAATCCGGAATATTTCAGATTTTCCTTTAGAAGGAATTTTATACAGGGATATTACACCAATACTTCTTTCTTCGGATATTTTCAGGGAGTCATGTGACAGGATTTATCACAGATATTCAGACCGGAAAATAGACAAAATTGCCGCTATAGAATCAAGAGGTTTTATATTCGGCTCCGTCTTGGCCTACAAACTGAAAAAGGGATTAATACCGATTAGAAAACAGGGGAAATTACCCTCTGAAACAATAAAAGAGAGCTATTCACTTGAATATGGAAGAGAAACCCTCGAGATGCACATCGATTCAGTTAAATCAGGGGACAATATACTTATTATTGATGATCTGCTCGCGACAGGAGGAACCTCGGAAGCTTCATGTAAAATGATCGAAAAGCTGGGAGGGAGAGTGGAAGAACTTTGTTTCCTTATAGAACTTTCCGATTTAAATGGGAGAAAAAGGCTTGATGGAAGATCGGTATTCTCATTAGTCACATACTAAACAATTTTATTTGCCATTGCGTTGTTAAATCATTACAATATTATAACTATTTATTATTAACACTAGATGCCCCCGTAGCTCAGGTGGATAGAGCATCGGTTTCCTAAACCGGGTGTCGCATGTTCGAGTCATGCCGGGGGCGCTTTTTATTTCGACAGGAAATTACCTGCCATAAAAAAATAAATATTCCCGGTGAGACACCCCAGCCCATCGGGAATATTTAGATATAATGGCAAACATGGCGTTAATATATTTGCACGCTACTATGTTTTTATTTGAGCCACCATAACAGATCAATGATCAAGAATATCGGTAGCACCTTACACCTCCTCTAAATTATGTCTTATGACGGGTATCCCATAATTTCTTTTTTTAACTCAAAGTCTTGAGTTATTTCTTCTGTAGCGGGGCATTAATTGTGCCGGAGGTTGAAATGAAACAGAATATTGATGGAACCCTGAAAGTGTGTTCTTTCGGAAGAGATATAGTGACAAGTAGTTATTAAAACGCTTAATAACTTCGTTATGTTGATTATTTCAATTACGATACCATATCATCGTACGCAGATATGATAAAATATTGCCAGATTGCCATGAAATATATGCACTATAGGATATATCATCGATAAAGAGTTTCACCTATATGATATATATTGCAATATCAATTATAGTGAACTTCCAGATCTTTATAATTTATATTTAAATACTTTAAGATAATCGGGGTTAATTTTTTCTTAATATAATAACAGTCATATCATCCTTCATTTTTTTATTGCCAAAATCTTCTAACGTTATAAACAACTTGTCAAGCAAGTTTTGAAGCGGTAACTGATGATTGTCCCTAACAAATTGTATCAATCTCTCAAAACCAAAGTGAATACCTTCTTCAGATTCTTGATCAAGTATTCCGTCTGTAAAAGCGATCATCAAATCCCCGCGTTCCAATTTGACAGCTCCTTCTAAATAGTCAACGTTTTTTTCAATTCCAAGAACAAGTCCGCCCCGTTTCAATCTTAAGATTTTTCCATCTTTTTTAAGTATGACAGGAGGTACCGCTCCGGCATTCGCATAATTCAGGATCGCGGTTTTTTGGTCATACAAACAATAAAACATGGTTGCGTGTCGAATACTGTCACTCTTTTCAAAAACATGATTATTTAAAAAGTAAAGTACATCAGCACATTGGCGTTCAAGCCGGGCTTGCGCGCTTAAGGAAGCCTGTATTGTCGACATAAGAAAAGCCGCAGGTATACCCTTGCCCGCGATATCCGAGATTGCCATCCCCGTAACTCTGGAGCCAAGTTCAAAAAAATCGTAAAAATCTCCACCAACCTGTTTACTTGTACGAATTTTAGCCGCCACTTGGGCGTCTAGAAGGGTAGGGGGGAATTTCGGTAAAAGTTTCTGTTGAATACCACTCGCTATTCGGATTTCATTTTCTAGTTCCTCTTTTTCCAGATTTATCCGGCATAATTCAATATTTCTTAAAGAAGCCGCTGTCCTTTCACCTAGGAAGTTTAATAACTCGGCGTCTTCACTTGTATAAATTCCTCCCGTTGTTTTGGGACCCACGATAATAAATCCGTTCATCACATCGTCCGCTGATATAGCTATAATAGTTGAACCTTTATTAATATTTACGAGTTCACGCGATATTCTATCAAAATTATATTTTATCCAAAGGGAGTCAAAATATTCCAGCATAAGTGGATATTTGTTTTTTTCGGCTTGATTGAACAGCTCAATATCTAGTGGTAATTTTGTAACAGGTATCATTTTTTTCGTGGGATAAACATACCTTAGTTTACAAGTCCCATCATTTTCGGACAAAAAAACCTGCACATTTTCAGGCTGAAAGAGATTTATCATCTCTTCTGTCAGACAACTGATAATCTCTTCCGGAGTTTTACATAAACGAATATTATGAGAAAAATCTATAAGTGATTTTTTTATGTCGCTTCGTTTGTTATAAAAATATCTTTCAAAAATATTAAAAACAAACGATCTCGCTGGAACAAAAAGTATTGCAAATAAGACTATAGCAACAGCGGAAAAATAGTATCGATTCAAATCAAGCATTTCACTGATTCTATCTTTTGATATTTCCTCTATAACGCAGTAAAATATGGCAAATAGAAGGGGAATACCCATATATACGATAGTTCTTTTTAAAACCAATCTCGAATTGAACGCGTCATGCTTGAGAATAGTATAACCAAAAGAGATTGAAATAAATGACAGGGAAATACCCGAAAGATAGAGATAGTTATGCGAAATGAGTGATAGATTTATCTGCATTATAAATACAATTATTGCCAACGGCAATATACCGATCGCGAGGCCGAATGTAACTATACGGAATTTCGTTTTGAGAGCTTTAGACGAACTCCTATAAGCCCTGATAAATACTACTGGACTCAAAATCATATAAGACACCCAATATAATGATGCTATCGTTTCATGAGTATTTATAATAGTTCTGTCTACGGCAGAGGTATAGTTAGTAAGAGCGAGAATGAAACTTATTAAATATATAATTGCCGGCGGGTAATAGAGATATTTCTCTGTTTTATAACGCCTGGTTCCCGATTTTATTTCGCGGCCGGGAAACATAAGGAAAAAATGCAGGAAAAAGGCGGGCATAAAAATAAATAGCAGGTCATAGAGCAGTTCTCCTCCAACATGAAGAATGCCGAAGGACATTGCCGGCCTATCCGTAAGAATAAAGGCTATCAGAAAACAGTTCACCGAGAAAAGTATTCCCAGAATATCAAGTCGTTTGAAAATAACGATAAATCCAACCACAATAAAGGTGAATCCTGATATAATAAATCCAAATCTAATCAGTTTTTCCTTGAGTGGTTGCTCTTCAGTTTTGACAGTTACATTGAGTAGTTTGTCATTCCGCTGCATTGTAAAAATAAATGGTTCCAGTTTATCGTTTTTAGATGTTAAGTAGTGGTAATGACTTATGTTGTTAACTTTAATTCCGTTAACAGCAACAATCAGATCACCCACTTGGAGGGACGAATGATCGTTCGGACCTCCTTTTTGTATTCTGCTTATTTGAAGATTGTGATCTTTAATCCCCATGTAGGGTGATTTCAGAAAATCTCTTAGACCGAAGAATTCAAGTATAATGATCAGTATCGCAGCAACAATAATACTGCCTCTTAAAAATCTGATCATTTTTGTCTCCCTTAAAAAAGTAACTTTATTTTTACATAACAATACATATCTGTCAATTGATTAGTATGGGGCTTTTTCCCTTGTTTTGTTCCAAAATTTCTCAGCGCAATCTAATTATTGACTTGTAAAACCATGCATAAAGATATATTTTACAAAAAAAGGGAGGTAGGTAGATTTGATTATACGTAAAACGAAAAAAAAGGAAATTAAAGAAGACGCGTTTGTCGCGTTTTTCATTCAATCACGTGAATACATCAGAACACATCAAAACCATTTTTTTATAGCCTTAATTGCTCTTATCGTTGCAGTATCAGGTGTTATATGGTATTCCAACAACATGAAATCCTCCAAAATTCAGAGTATGAACAGTTTTTCCGAAGCCCTTTCACTTTACGGCGCCGGACGTATTTCCTCTGCCGAAAATGTTTTTAAATCAATAAATAACGATTACAGCGGTAGTAGAGAAGGTATATACTCCAGCTATTTTTTGGGTAAATGTTTTTCAATTTACGGCCGTAACAACGAAGCCATTTCCTTTTTCCGTGACTACATAAAAAATGCAAGCAAATATCCCTTGTATAGAGAAGCTGCACACATCGGTATTGCTGTAGCATTCGAGAATGAGCATGATTTTGCAAACGCCGCTGAAGCCTATATGGATATGGTAGATCTGCTGTCATCACCTGAAACAAAAGGTTACTATCTGGAAAAAGCGGCTGACACATACAAACTTGCCGGAAAAAAGCGAGAAGCTATTAAAACATTTGAAAAAGCCCTTGAACTAAGAGAGGGAATCGCTAAAAGGGAAATAGAGCTTAAAATAAGCATACTTAAGGGTTAGAAGTCAGAAATATACTTAGAACAACTGAAACACAAACTAACTTTCTTTTTGTCGTATAATATATATTATGTTAACCATCGCTTGTGTTAAATGTCCGATTTTCATTTAATGCGTTATATTATATGATTAAGTTAATACTATGCAATAACAATATTTACTAATTTGTTTTGTACAACAATAACCCTCTTGATCCCTCCGGTTTTTATAAATTTCTTTACTCTTTCATTGCTAAGGGCCATCTTTTTGAGTTTATCATCACTACAATCGGAATCAACATCTATTCTGGCTCTAACCTTGCCGTTAACCTGAACTATAAGAGTAAATCTCTCGCTTTCCAGATATTTCTCGTTTTCAATCGGCAATTTTTCTTTGAACACAGTAGTTTTATATCCACAAAGTTCTCTTAACTCCTCGCATAAATGAGGAGCAATTGGAGCAAGAAGTAATATAAGATTATTGAAGGCATCGATAAGAAGATTCACGGAAATTTCATCTCTCTCAGAAATTCCGAAATTAATATCTGTAAAATTGTAAATTTCATTTGTCAGCTCCATAAGTGCGCTTATTGCCGTATTGAAATGGAAACTTCCTCCAAGGAGATCTCTTTTTACCTTAAAAATAGTTTGTTGAACCTTTCTGTAGAGAGCAAGCTGCACGTCATTTAGAGATTCAGGATCAACAGAATCCCTGTGTGGCGCCCTATTTTTGAAAATATCTTCATTATTATCATATATTCGCCAAACCCTATTTACAAAGCGCCATGCCCCTTCAACAGCTCTTTGATTCCATTCTGCATCCTTTTCAGGGGGACCGATAAACAATGTGTATATCCTTACCGTATCAGCCCCGTATTTTTCTATAAGTTCATCGGGACTTATGACATTTCCAGCGCTTTTTGACATCTTGGAGCCATTTCTGGTGATCATTCCCTGTGTAAAAAGATTTTTAAAAGGTTCTTTGAAACCAACGTAACCTTTGTCATATAAAAATTTTACAATAAATCTTGAATACAAAAGATGTAAAATTGCGTGCTCAACACCGCCAACATATTGATTCACAGGCAACCATCTGTCTACGAGATCCTTATCAAAGGGTTTTTCTGAATCATTCGAAGATAAATATCTCAAAAAATACCAGCTTGAATCGACAAATGTATCCATCGTATCAGTATCTCTTTTGGCTGGGTTTCCACACAAAGGACATTTTGTATTGACAAATTCTTCAGATGCTGATAATGGACTTTTTCCATCTCCTCTTGGTGCGAAATCAACATTTTCAGGTAAATAGACAGGTAGTTCTTCTTCAGGCACCGGATTGATTCCACATTTATCACAGTAAATTACCGGAATCGGCGCTCCCCAATATCTCTGTCTTGAAATTAGCCAGTCCCTTAGCCTGTAATGAACAGTTCTTTTAGCCATATCCTTTTTTTCCAGAGATTTTGTAATCCTTTTCATACCTTCCAAATTTGAAAGACCATCATACTCCCCGGAATTTATTAATACGCCGTTTCCAACATAAGCCTCGGTTAACTCTTCTATACCAGAACCTTCGGGTTTAATAACCTGTGTAACAGGAATATCTAATTGAGCCTTTTCAACGAATTCAAAATCTCGCTGATCATGCGCCGGCACTCCCATTACAATCCCGGTACCGTATTCCATCACAATATAACCTGTAAGATAAACAGGCACTTTCTTAGACGTGACAGGATTAATCGCATAACATCCGGTAAAAAATCCTTTTCTATTTATTTCCGTTCGATCCTGGATTTTTAATTTTTTAACTTCATTAATATAATCAATACCTTCTTCCCTCCCACCCTTCTTAAGCAGTTTTTTAGCTAAAGGGTGGTCAACCGCCATAACAATAAATGTTACTCCGAAAAGTGTATCTACCCTAGTTGTAAAACAATCGAGTACTAACTCCGAGTCTTCAAGCTCGAATTTAATTTCCACCCCTTCACTTCTTCCGATCCAGTTACTTTGCATTGTACGTACCCGCTGCGGCCAGTTTTCAAGTTCGGAAAGATCATCAAGTAACCTGTCGGCATATTCTGTGATTTTGAAAAACCACTGCTTCAGATCCCTTAATTTAACTGTAGCTCCACACCTTTCACACTCATTGTTTACAACTTGTTCATTCGCCAGAACA
>DAOWMJ010000243.1 GCA_030643145.1 Candidatus Latescibacterota bacterium
AATTACTTCTTTCAGAGAAGGTTATTAGCAAAGTTTATATATTGAGAAAGTTCCTGAGCGATAAAACCTGTGTTGAAGCTATGGAATTTCTTCTTGAGAAAATGAACAAAACAAAAAGTAATGCCGGATTCCTTAAATCTATGAATACATAAAAATTTTTACATACGGACGTTGTCCTTGAGTGCAATCTGAGTGTTGTGGACGGAAAAAAAGAAGAAAGATGTAATTTTTGTTTGTGTCTAGGACAAAGTCTCATTAGATTGAAAGTGTTGGCAATAGGATTTTGTATCAGAATATTTGGAGAGAAAAATGAAAAAAGATATTCACCCTGATTATACGAAAACAACAATCACTTGTGTTTGCGGTAATGTAATTGAAACCTGTTCCACAAAGAAAGACCTTCATGTTGAGATTTGTTCGGCGTGTCATCCCTTTTTTACGGGTAAACAAAAGCTTGTTGATACGGCGGGACGCGTGGAAAGATTCAACCGTAAATACGGTGATTACAGAAAAACACAAGCGGACAAAAAAGAGAAATAAATATAGTCTCCTTCCCAATTAATTGTTCCCTGCAGGCAAATTGCCGTGTTGGGGAATTGGTGTGTCTGTTGTTACGATGACGCGTGAACAGATCGTTACAGTAGTAGATTTTCTATGTAAGCATGGTTGTTGGTTTTTATATTTTTCTGGAAAACTGAAGCAAATTTCTTTAGAGTAGAGTGTAATTCATAAGTTCATTAAGAACAAGCCGGGCTTATTTGGTCGGCAGAGTTTTGCGGGGGAGCTTCGCGAGTGGATAATACAAAAAGGTATCACACTATTCTCGAGCGTTTTGATCAGATTACTCAGCGAATGTCTGCCCCGGAGGTGATAAGTAACCAGTCAGCTTATCGTGATTTTGCGGTAGAAAGAAGCGATTTGGAAGAAGCTGTTAATCGGATAAATAAATATTTTAAATTTAAAAAGAGAATTGAAGAAGATAGAGAGGTAATAAGCAATTCCAATGACAGAGAACTTATTGAATTCGCGAAAATGGAAATAGATGAAATCGGAGAGGATATTGAAAAACTTGAAAAAGAGATCAACCTGCTCTTAATTCCAAAAGATCCTGATGATTCAAGAAATACAATTTTTGAAATAAGAGCTGGAACGGGTGGGAATGAAGCGGCTCTTTTTGCCGGGGACCTTTCCAGAATGTATCGCTTGTTTGCAGAGAAACACAAATGGAAATTAGATCTTCTTGGAAGTCACCCCTCGGAAGCAGGTGGGTTCAAGGAAATAGTATTCATGATCAGTGGTAAGGAAGCCTTTGGAAAGCTGAAGTTTGAGAGTGGTGTGCATAGGGTTCAGCGAGTTCCCGAAACGGAATCAAGTGGACGAATACATACTTCGGCGGTTACGGTCGCCGTGTTGCCCGAGGCAAAAGAGATAGATATAAAGATTGATCAGAATGATTTAAGAATTGATGTTTTTAGAGCAAGTGGACCGGGGGGGCAAAGTGTAAATATGACTGATTCCGCCGTAAGGATTACGCATCTTCCGTCGGGGTTGGTTGTGAGTTGCCAGGATGAAAAATCGCAGCATAAAAATAGAGACAAAGCTTTAAAGGTTCTCAGAGCCAGACTTTATGAAGCAGCGAAGAGAGAACGGGACGAACAAAGAGCACAAAAGAGAAGAAGTATGGTTGGCTCCGGCGACAGAAGCGCGAAAATAAGAACTTATAATTATCCACAGGGCAGAGTAAGCGACCACAGGATCGGCTATACGACACATAACCTAAAAGGTGTTATCGATGGGGAACTTGATGAAATAATAGAAGCATTATTATTATCGGACAGGGAAAAGAAATTATGTGAAGAGATAGAAAAAACGCGTAAAAAGGCTTCAGACTAAAATGGGAAAGGGGTGCCATTGAAAACAAGGCGGCAAGAGAATAGCAAGCCGCCGAAGGTGATAGACGCGGTTAAACTCTCCGAAGAATACCTCGCAAAGTATGGGGTTGAATCTCCTCGTTTAAGCGCCGAGCATCTTCTCGCGAAAGCCATGGATTGCACTAGAATGGATCTCTATCTTGATTTTGATGCCATTCTGGATAATAGGGTGTTGGCTACCTACCGCGAGGATTTATTAAAAAGATCGAAACATTATCCATTACAGTACATTATTGGGGAAACGGAATTTTTTTCTATTCCATTTCGTGTTCGTGAGGGAGTATTTATTCCAAGACCGGAAACGGAAATGCTAATTGAACGGGTAGAAGCCTTGTTAGGTAATAAAGCATCTGTCCGTTTTCTAGAGTTTGGACTCGGAACAGGGGTTATATCCGGCACTCTTGCCTTGAGACATAAAAACTGGCAAGGTGTTGGTTTTGATATCTCCCGGAAGGCAGTTGAGCTGGCTAGAGAGAATTTCGATTTTCTAGGGGTTGCCGGCCGGATACAATCCTTTGTAGCGTCATCGTTTGATGTTCTGGATAAGGAACAGAATTTTGATATTCTAGTATCAAATCCTCCATATATACCAACAGATGAAATTGATACTCTTCAAAAAGAAGTCTCTTGTTATGAAAATAGAACCGCTCTTGATGGTGGAAAGAGAGGTGAAGATTTCTATCCGCATTTAGTTGACGCCGGGCTTTCTTTTTTGAACCCGGGAGGGCTGTTGGCGGTTGAAACAGGGGGCAGCCTGGCTCACTATGTGAAGAGCATATGTCAGGAAGCTGGGTATAAGCATGTGGAAATAAGCAAGGATTATAATGGTTTTGAACGTATAGTGACTGCATTTAAATCGGACTGACAAAGGGAAAGAAATATGGACAGTTTTATAATAAGAGGCCCGAGCAGACTAGAGGGCAGTGTAAATATCAGTGGAGCTAAGAACGCGATGTTACCCCTTATGGCTGCAGCGATTTTAACTGAGGGCAAGTGTGTTCTGGAAAATGTTCCGGACCTTAAAGACACGGAAACAATGTCGGAACTTCTTCG
>DAOWMJ010000136.1 GCA_030643145.1 Candidatus Latescibacterota bacterium
CTCCCTATATATTTTTCCATTACGGGAGTAGAACATATTGTATATCTCCCCTTTATCTGTATCTTTTTCTCTGTTTTCATGGGCTATATAATATCGCCGATTCACCCCTGCGTATCAGTTTCACTGGAATTTTTTGACACATCTCTGAAAAAATTCTTTGTAAAACTCCTTCCTGTCACTTTGATTTGTGTGGCCGCGGCCGCCGCTGTTTCGCTGATTTTCACATAAATCAAACCCTATCATAATCCGGAACTATAACACGGAACGCGCTGGGGATAACTTCCACGGTAATGGGTGTCTCTCCCACCACTTCACCATCCGCCTGAACAGTTATTTTCTTTTCGGCATCTATCGTAATCTTTTCACGTGCCTTAATGCATCTTATGCTGGAATCTGTTGGTTTTCTTCCAAGAAAATTCAGAAGAAGTGTGGGATAGTCTCGTATTGATTCAGCCCTTATATAACATACATCCACAACTCCGTCGTCTATCCGTATATCCAGCCCTTTTGGAAGTATCATATCGCTGATTATACCGCCATTTGACACAGATACCTCAGGCGATCGGATTTTCATAGTTTTTCCGTCTATTGTTAAAGTAAAAGAGCGGGGCCTGAATTTCACAACATGTTTCAACGCGGAGCCAACGTAAGCAAGAAGCCCAAAACGGCTTTTGTCCTTTTTGGTAAGATCTTTTACAGCTAAGGAACTTATCCCCACCCCGATAGTGAGAATAAAAGTGCGCCCGTTAAGCCGCATGGCGTCGATTGTCTTTATGGAGTGACTCCCCGATATTATTTGAACTGAATGTTTGACATTAAGCGGTATCCTCAGTTCTCTTGCCATCATGTTGCCCGTGCCGACAGGTATAATTCCCAGCGGCACAGATTTACCCACTAGCCCTCCGGCTACTCCGGAGATTGTGCCGTCGCCACCGGCAGCGATAACCATGTCATATCCCTTTTCCACGTGCTCTCTAACATAAAACTCAACTGAATCACCTTCATTCATTTCATGCAGTTTGTAGCGGAACTCTGAAGTGTTGAAGTATCTGTCCAGAGTTTTCCTCAAAAGAGCTGTATTATGATTTCCGGCTGCCTTATTATGTACCACAAGGATTTTTTTCATGATTATTCCTAAATTAACATCCGCGACCTTTAATACGACTTGTCGGCGTATTCGAAACCGGCAAGACAATCAATTTGGCTTATTGTTTAATCATTTTATATCTCAAATATCTTTCCCGCCTGAATTGACAGAAAATTTTCTCCATACCCTTCTTCAAAAATTGCTTTGGCTTCATCTCCGGTGCAGTGTGTCGGCGCAACCCTTTCAACCCCCAACTCTTTCATAGAAGACACTATAGCCTGAACAGTTTGAGGGTCCTTATCTTTGAGATGAAATCCGCCAAATACCAACGAGATTTCCGCGCCTGGAAAGATGGTTTTCACCCTTTCTATCATTGTGACAATCCCTGGATGAGAACATCCGACAATCACCGCGATTTTCCCTCCTCTTTTCACAATGAGCGCCTGTTCGGGGATATCCGCTCCACGATATTCTCCCCGCACCTCTCCTGTAACAAAAATATCCCTGACGACCCGACGATACATTTCAGCTTCAAAAAGCCTTCCCCCTGACTGACGAACCTTCTTCTTAAAAGAGGAACCGAACCCGGGACAGGAATAGACGGGGAGCCCCTTTCGTTTTTTCAGCAACCCCCACAACCCTCCCGTGTGATCCCAGTGGTCATGGGAAATCACCACCGCTTCGATTTTAGAAATGTCCACCTTTAACTGATCGATATTATGAAAAAGAGATTCAGCGCTCTCGCCGGCATCAAACAAGACGCGCCTCCCCACAAGGCATGAAAAACCCCAACCGGATCGCACACTTTCCCTGCAAGCTGAATTATCATAAATGATCACGGCTTCCACTTTTTGCCGCCTCTCTATTACACGAAAGATTTCGGTTCAACCCCTCAAAATAATGAAGCGCCAGCCATCATGGTTGACAATTACATAGTGTATGATTTATATTATTTGTTCAACACGAAAGAAATTGGACTGGTCCAATTTAACAGTCTTACACGGAAACAGGTTAACTAAAAAACCTCAACCCACGGAGGAATACCTTGGCTGCTGACTCATCAATTAAAAAAATGGATTTCGGCCCCCGCCGCGGTTACTACGCGGAAATTGGGTCTGACGCGGTGGCGTCTAACTTTTCTGATAGTGCGTCTTCCGCGTTCGAAGACTATGATCTGCTTTATCGTACTCTCTGCGGTATCTTGTATAACTTCGTTCCCAAATCGGGTCATCCCGGAGGAAGTATTTCATCGGGCAGAATCGTTGAAAGTATACTTTTCTCCATGATGAATTACAGAATCGGTGATCCGGAATGTTCCGAAGCCGACATTTTATCATACGCTGCCGGTCACAAAGCAATGGGGCTTTACGCAATGTGGGCGCTTAGAAATGAATCGGCGAAGGCCGGCAATCCCGAACTTCTCCCTAACCCGAAATTCCAGCTTAGAATGGAAGACCTTCTCGGATTCAGGAGAAACCCGACTCAGAAAACGCCACTCTTTAAAGAATTCAAAGCCAAATCTCTTGACGGCCATCCAACCCCACTGACACCCTTTGTCAAACTCTCTACAGGGGCTTCCGGTATTGGTTTAACAACAAGTTTCGGACTGAGCTTCGGAGCTATGGATTACTATGGAAAAGATTCTCCTTTTATACATGTTCTCGAAGGCGAGGGGGGAATGACTCCCGGCCGTGTTTCCGAAGGATTAGCTGCAGCCGCTACCGCGCAACTTTGGAATACAATTCTTCATGTCGACTGGAATCAGGCCTCCATTGACTCTAACAGGGTTTGCCGTGAGGGCTCTGTCCCAGGTGATTATGTACAGTGGACGCCGGCTGAATTCTGCTACCTCCATGACTGGAATGTTATCTCAGTAGAAGACGGCAAAGATTTCAGGCAGATTCACGCGGCGCTCGAGCTTGCGGGTAAACGCCAAAACGATCAGCCAACAGCAATTATTTACCGTACAATAAAGGGCTGGGGATATGGGATAGAGGGAAGAAAATCCCACGGTGCCGGCCATGACTTCTGCTCAGAGGCTTACTATAACACTCTCAAGCCTGCTGAAGAACACTTTGGAGTAAAATTCCCTGAATTCGCCGGCGAGCAAACACAAACGAATATTGAAAAGAACTTTTACGATACCCTGCTCGTCCTCAGGAAAATCATGAAAGATAACAATGAGATCGCGGAGTTTTTCTCAACCCGCCTCGCCGAAGCGGACAGCCGCCTTTCAAGCCTTAACAGAAAGCGGCGAAACGACAAGCTCAATCTTGATTATATATACAGCGACGAGATAAAATATGACAAAGTTCCTTCCGAATGCCGCTACGAGGCGGGGGGGCAGCAGACCCTTCGCGGCGCTCTGGGTGAAACCCTCGGGTATCTTAACAAGAAAACAGGAGGCGCCTTTGTTGGAGCATCCGCTGATCTGCTGGGATCAACCAGTATCGACAAATTAAACAGCGGTTTCCCGGATGGTTTTTACAATTCCATCTCGAATCCAGATTCCAGGCTGATAGCCGCGGGAGGTATTTGTGAGGACTGCATGGGCGGTCTTATGGCGGGTATATCCACATACGGGAAGACGATCGGCGCCGGATCATCCTATGGCGCTTTCATTACATCGCTTCAACACATCACAGCCAGACTACACGGCATCGGGCAACAGGCAAAGAAAAACTATCTTGGTCTTCCCTACAACACATTTATTATTGTAAACGCTCACGCCGGCCTTAAAACCGGCGAAGATGGTCCGACCCACGCCGATCCACAGTGTCTTCAAGCTATTCAGGAAAACTTCCCGCGCAATGTTATGATTACACTTACACCATGGGATCCTAACGAAATGTATCCAATGGTTATCGCCGCTCTTAAGAAGCGTCCCGCCGTTCTCGCTCCATTTGTAACACGCCCCAATGAAAAAATCATAAACAGGGAAGCGCTGAATCTTCCACCTGCTACCGCGGCCGTAAAAGGTGTTTACGCTATGAGAAAAGCTGATTCCTCAAAAGATAACTACCACGGTACACTGGTTCTTCAGGGCAGCGGAATTACAAACACATTTGTAAATGACGTTCTCCCGCGGATTGATGAAGCCGGATTCAATATGAATATTTTCTATGTGGCCAGCGCGGAACTCTTCTCAATGCTTCCTGAAAAAGAACAGTCAGAGATTTATCCGGATGAACTTGCCTACGAAGCCATGGGAATAACAGGGCTTACACTGCCGACATTATACCGATGGGTTGCGTCAAGTGAATGTAGAAAACGAAGCCTCCACGCCTTCAAACACGGGCATTATCTCGGAAGCGGGAAGGCTCACAAGGTTTTTGAGGAAGCCGACCTTCATCCTGAAGGACAATGGAAAGCCATTGAAGAATACGCCAAGTGGATTGAAAACAGAAACGACAATTAAGATTAAGGCGGCGTGGATACATTCACTATCCTCGCCGCCCCAATCTCTTTATCAGATAACACCGCCATTATTGAATGAGCCGTCGTGCTATTTATTTAGCCGGCGCCGCAAATCCCGCTGATAACTCTGAACAGATTCCCTCCCATAATCTTTCCGATATCCTTTGAGGAATAGCCCCTTTTTATAAGTTCACCGGTAATATTCGGCAGGGCTGAAATATCTTCAAGCCCCACCGGCGTAAGGGGGATTCCATCAAAATCAGAACCTATCCCTACATGGTCAACCCCCGCGACCCTGACAGCGTGATCGATATGGTCTACGACAAGAGAAAACCCGGGCATTCGCAGGTTTTCCAGTTCGTTCATCGCGGCCGGCAGCAATTCTTTGCTCGCCCTCTCGGGATCACCGCCGAATTTTTTAGAAAGTATATTCTTCTTTTCCCTGTAAACACTCCATATCTTCATGATATCCCTGTAACTCTTTTCTTCGAGAAAAGCCGGAAAATAATTAACACAGACCACCCCCTCATTTTCAGCGAGTGCAAGGAGTTGATCATCATCCGCGTTTCTGGGAATATCACAGATAGCCCTCATACAGGAATGCGAAAGAATAACCGGATTAATCGAATGATTCAATATTTCAAAGAAGGTCCCGCGGGAAGCATGGGAACAATCTATTATTATTCCAAGCCTGTCCATTTCCGCAATAACCTCTCTGCCGAAATCGCTCAAGCCACCCCATCGCTCCGTATCTTCCGAGGAATCAGCCATAGCGTTCGTGTTTTTCCATGTTATTGTTAAACACCTCATTCCCTGCCTGTACAATCTTCCCAGCACCTCCAGGGATGAAACCACATGCCCACCCTCAACACCAATAATCGCGGCAATTTTGCCCTCATTTGTAATCCTTTGTATATCATAGCCGTCAAGAGCAATCTCTACCTCTTCTTTATAAGTTTCAATCCTTCTTTTTAGAATCCGTATCGACTCAAATGTTTTCTCCTCCCACACTCTCTCCGGATAACACGGATCGATGTACACCGCAAATATCTGGCCATTAAGCCCCCCCTCTCTCATACGGGGGAGATCAATGTGACCCTCTGTTTGCCTCTTTCCAATGTCGAAATCACTATCATTAACAATTCGCGTGGCAGTGTCACAGTGTCCATCAAGAACAGGCCTAAAATCTTGTTCATTCACAATTACCAGCCTTTCAATCTATTAATTACTCTTTCCCTCAAATTATCCTACACCATCAAACAGGCTTTGTGTATCCAAATTTCACCTGAACAAGCACTACAAAAGAAAAAGCATCTACCCTCTCAAAGGATCATGGATGAAC
>DAOWMJ010000204.1 GCA_030643145.1 Candidatus Latescibacterota bacterium
GAGTAGTGGTTAGGGCAGGGTTACCTTGTCTATTCCTATTCCCGATACAATAAATTAAAAAGATTGAAATGCGTAACTATATGTGATACAATAGATAAAGTTGATTTTTAGGTCGATTTTCGGAAAGAAATGTTTTATCAGGATCAATCGGGAGGTTTGTTTATGTCAAGTAGGTTCGTGAGTGTTAGAGGCTTTGTGTTGTGTGTTATTATGATACTAATATGTATGACGTCAATTGCGCGGGGAACACCGATGACCTGGGGTACACTTAAGAATGGAGATCCGGTACCAGCCTTGAAATGGCCCGCTAATTCAACAATAAACATATTTATCGCGGCGGATCCTGATACAAATCCGCCGGATAGGGCTGCTTTGCTGCGCGAGGGTATGCTGCGTTGGCAGGCTGAGATGGCGAGCCGCGGCATAACTATCAATGTAACTGTGGGCGACCCTCCAAATCCTCCGCCAGCGGGCACTATTCCATGTGTTTGGGAAGCGGGCGGAACTGGAACGAATCTGGGTAATAACGACGGACGCGGCTCATGCACAAGTAATTCGAATGATGAACTTAACGGGGGTAAGATTATTATAAGAAGTGATCTTCCGGATAGCACTACTGCCGATGAGGACTATATTAGAAACTTGGGTCAGCACGAAATAACTCATGTACTCGGATTGGCGGACGACTCGAATGGTACAGTTACGAATCACACGCAATATGAAGACCCGAACACTTATAATGATACCGATAGAAAAGAGATTAGTCAGCTTTATCCAGTGCTGCCGGATGGAGAACCGGTAGGACAGGGTGCAACCCAGACGAACTTGGATCCGAACCAGCACGATTGGGAATTTACATACTCCGGACCGCCGGACGGGCATGTTGCTCTAATCACAATGGATGTGCCTGCCGAGTTGATAGAACAGATAATCACGCCTCCCGGCTGGATTGTTCTCGACCCGTCTGATCCTGAGCACAAGAATCTTGATTATCCATACTATATCGAATATATGGAGACCTGCGAGAATGACCGTCCGCCCTGGGATGGAGACTTCGTTGCCCCGCTGGCTTTTCGAGCGATGAATGAAACAGAGACCTTGTCGATGATTAATCCGGTAATACATATCACACTATTTACTCACGGTGCGAGCAGGGGAAGTATGCGGGCATGGGCGGGAGGTCCGGAACAATTTTTAGAGGGCCCCGTAGCCGTTACCGCTACACCGGTGATGAGTTCAAAGGGGCTGATCTTTATCGCGCTGTTTTTTGTTGTTGGCGGTGTCTTAATTCTCCGCAGGAGATTCAGTACCGGTAATATTTAATTATTTGATAAGAAAATGTGTTTAGGGGCCAGCCCGGACAAGACAACGTTCGGGCCTCAGCTTTAAGTGGCAAGTAAGTTAGTACGTCACTTTAATCCCTCATTATAGTATATCTCAATTGAGTATGATTTTTCTAGTTATATCTGGATCATTTTACAGAGGAAGAGATCGGTCGTTTCTTTTTTATCCCGAACATGAAGCGTGTGACACGCGTACTTTTCACCAGTTCGCAGCATATTACACTTATAACGAATGAAGCTGCGCAAATTATGACAAACTCAGCGATGACCCCTCGTCCCATTCGTGTGATGTAATAACCCGCGACCGAAATAACAACAAGATGGAATATGTAAAACGGATAAGAGATCCTGCTGAAATATCTGAGGAACCTGTTTGTGAACGAGAGCGACCCGCGTGCGATGCCAAGGAAAGCCACGACCCAGAACCAAGTGTTAAATCCAGCAACCAGCGAATAGAGGATGTAGCTCAGGTTATACGCAGGTGTCGAGAACGAAAGTAAACGGTACTGCATGAACAGCTTTATGGCTGAAAATGCTATACCGAGGAAAAGTGATACGGCCGTGTGCCTGTCGAAAGCCCGGGTCCATCTCGGATCGCGGGCAATGATGAAACCGAATAAGAATGCCGCCATGTTGTAAGTGAAATATCCCCAATCAGAGTAAAGGTTGTTACGGAAAAACGGCCAGATCGGTGACAGGATCGCGAATATCAAGGATACCGGTATACCCATGAGGAATATCGCGCCCCATCGGTTCGTTAAAAACTGCGTTATGGATTCGATCAGGTGACTCTTCCCCGCGCGGATGTGAATAAATACGGGCAGCAGGATTATGGAATAGATAAAAAGGTATGCCACGAACCACATATGAGCCCAGTTCGGTCCGCCAGTGACCTCAGAGTAGAAGGTTGTCATCAGGCACCAGGGCCAGAATTGAGTCAGGAAGTCGATCACACTTAAGTCTATTTCGTTTGGCCAGAAATAACCGAGTAGGGGGAAGAGAAAAATCATGAAAGTAAAAAGAGGGATCAGCAGCCGTTTAATACGTTCTGTAATGTACTGCGATGGTAACCGTTTCCGCAGCGCCATGAAAGTACTGGTGCCGGCGACGAGGAAGAGTAGAAACATATGAAGGGAACTGACGAATTGGACATAGCAGTGGAGGATCTTCCATGCGGCCGTTCCCCTTTCCACCGAAGAGAACCCACCTACGCAGGTGATCATCCAGGCCGCGTGGAACGGTATCAGATTGATCGTCACGATCACCCTTAGCCAGTCCAGCTCATACATTCGCCCGGTAATCGCAGCCGTAGGATTTTCCATGCAAATACCTTTGCCCCTGTCGCTGAATTCTCAGATTGCAGGTATTTTACAATAATACTTTCCTGGGAGTCAATCCGATAATTGCTTCCAAGTAAAGTGCGACGAACGGCAATCTGTGACCTTGACAATAGTACCATAATATGGTACTATATAAATATGAAACTGTCACTGAAAAAGATAGAGACTCTGTGCGGAAAACGGAATATGAATACCGGGGAGATGCTGGATTGCGCGAATGTTAGCCGGAACGCGTTCTATTCGCTTGCGAGAAAGAAATCGGTTGTCCCTCGGTCTGTCGTTCGTTTAGCAGATTATCTCGGGGTTTCTGTTTCAGACCTGTTGGAAGAAACACCTACCCCGGCTGAAAGGATCAGAAATATTATCTTGGAGACGGAGAGGGTTCTGAAGAAGCATAATGATGCCGACTATGATAATGTGAGGCACACACTGCTGTTACTCGATGAAAAACCGATCGATAGATTAAGGAGGGCAATAAGGCGTGGAAGATCGTTTAATTTTCGGTGAGTGTGAAGTTGAATTTCTGAGAGAGCTTGTTCGCCAGAATGTTGAATTTATGATCGTAGGGCTGTCCTCAGCGGCTCTGCAGGGTGCTCCGGTAGTAACGCAGGATATAGATCTTTGGTTTCGGACACTTCCCGATAGGGGCATTGAAAAAGCCCTGAGAAAAGTAAATGGGGTTTACATTCCGCCCTTAGGGTCTAATGGTCCCATGTTCGCCGGAGAAGGCGTTGAACTTTTTGATATCGTAACTCACATGCACGGACTCGGTGAATTTGAAGATGAACGAAAGAATGCAATAAAAATTCCCCTGGGCCGCATAAAAGTACTCGCCCTGAAACTTGAACGTATAATTGTAAGCGAAAAGGCGGCTGGTCGTAATAAAGACAAGCTCGTTCTCAAGGTGTTATCAGACACCCTAAAAACAATCCGGGAAAGGGAATAACCTCTCCAAAACCCCTATCTTAAAAGCAGCATCTTACGCGACAGAGTTTTGTTCTCCGATTTCAGATTATATATATATAACCCGCAGAACTTACCGGGATTTCTCTGTGATTTCTACCGTCCCAATTTGACCATGTTTGGCGAGAGATTATCACGACCAATATTAGATATATCGTAGAATAGTCTTGACTATTTTACGATACTGCGTCCCTTTTGCTTTCCAA
>DAOWMJ010000224.1 GCA_030643145.1 Candidatus Latescibacterota bacterium
GCACCGGTCTTCGCTATTCATACTTTATTGACAATGATAAATCGCGTTTCGACTTTATCCTCTCTATATATTAACCCGGCGGAAATAGAGGGTACTGTTTCGAGTTGCTCAATTCTTTTTCAATACCTCTATAAATTGCCCCCTTTTAATTACGCTATTAAACTGTCTCTCTATTCCCCGGATATTAATATGCCACCTTCTCCAATTGACTTTATCTATCCTCTTGCTTTAAACTGACGAATTAACGAAGAAACTCCGAAAGGAGCAAATATGAAAGATAACACTCAAATAATCTTCGTAATGATCGGCTACCTCCTCCTGCTCATAATCTGGGGTTTATATCAGGGCAGAAAAGTAAAGACCAGCTCGGATTACGTGATCGCCGGAAGAAATCTTCCAGGGTGGATTGCCGCTCTATCAGAACGCGCGACGGGGGAATCCTCATGGGCGCTTCTCGGCCTTCCGGGATTAGCTTATGCTACAGGCCTTACCGGAATATGGACAGCTATCGGGTGTGTAGCTGGCATAATTGTCTGCTGGCTGGCTATCGCGCTCAAGATGCGGGATGAAGCGGAAAAGTACAATGTTAATACATTTGTCGGATATATCGCCAAGAAACACGGCGCTTCCGAAAGATCGATCCGTACAGTCGCAAGCCTAACAATCGTCTTCTTCTTTTTCTTCTACATTGGAGCGCAGTTTCTGGGTGGAGGCAAAATACTTCATTCAATGTTCAATATCGATCCCAGGCTTGGAATGCTTATAACCACTCTTATTATAGTGCCATATACAATATACGGAGGGTTTAGAAGCGTTGTTTATACTGACGCGGTTCAGGCTATTGTAATGATTACCGCTCTCGTCGCCGGCCCGATCTTCGGGATAATCGCAGTCAGCTCAAATCCCGATCTCTTCGCTCAATCAATCCCGATGGCGCTGTCTAAAGCCGGGACCGATTACAGCTCTATGACCGGTGCCGCTTCGGGGTTCGCCGCCGGAATCGTGATAATGGGCGGTCTTTCGTGGTTTTTCGGATATCTGGGCGGACAGCCTCAGCTCAGTATGCGTTTTATGGCTATAAAGAATACTCGAGAAGCCAAGCGGGGATGCGCGGTAGGTATTATCTGGACAATACTCGCCTATATAGGGGCGCTTTCGATCGGATGGCTGGGCATATGCTTCTTTGGCCCCACAGGCTTAGAGGATCAGGAATATGTAATGCCCAAAGTAATGCTCGAGATCTTTCCACCCGCAATAGCTGCTGTTCTTATAACAGGAGCGATAGCGGCAATGATATCAACCGCCGACTCCCTTCTCATACTTTCATCAACAGAGCTCTCGGAAAACATCATAAAACCGGCCCTTAAATCAAGAGGTAAAACCGATATCAGGGGGCTTTTTCACTCCAGACTCGCCACAGCCGTTCTGGCGGCCATCGCTCTCGCGGCCGCTTATCTTTCACCATCACATTTGATTTATACTCTGGTAGGTTATGTATGGGCGGGAATCGGCGGCACTTTTTCGGTCGTGATCCTCCTAACATTATTCTGGAAAAGATTTCACGGCAGAGCTGTTCTCGTTACAATCATCGCCGGAATGTTATTTACAATTATATGGATAAGCACGGGAATGGAAAAAACTATAACTTCGAGGCTTATGACATTCGTCGTCGCCGGCGCTGTTGCTATAATAGCCACCTACGCCCTGCCGGAAAAAGAACCTGTCGTGAAAATTCAATCAGCGGCTTCAAATCGGCTGCCGTAATAAATTCGGCGGGATTACATTACCCTGCGATTAGTTGTTCTTCCATTTCCCAGCTACCAGAAACAGAGCCGCCAGAAACTTGACAAGTTCAGCCATTATAAATGGAACGACTGCTAAAGAGCACGCCTCCGAAATGGACAATCCCGTCACCAAAGAGAGATGAGCGGTTCCCACGGCCAGAATGAGAATCAACCCTGAAATAATCCCAAGGCCCGATGCCGCCGGCTTCCCCCCTCCAATTTCCCGAAGATAACCAGCCAAGAAGGCGGCGGCAGGAAAGGCCAGTAAATAACCCCCTGTCGGACCAAACAAAACGACAGGGCCAAAACTCAGCCCGGCAAAAACAGGCGCCCCTGAAATCCCCAAAGCAAGGTAAGAAAGCATGGCATAGAACCCGTCACGCGGACCGAGCACAATACCAGCCAATACAACAAAGAGTGTCTGCATAGTAACCGGCACCGGTGTAAAGGGCAGCCAAACAGCAAATTGAGCTCCAAGAGCGGTAAAAAGAGTGAAAGCCATTATTTTTATAACACGATTAACCGCTTCTCCCGTCCGGTCTGTTAACCCCGGATTACATGCCGCTATAGTTTGAATATGCACAACTTTCTCCTTTCGAAATTCTTAAAACTAATCCTTCATATTATGATTTTTCAAGCCTTTTTGACTTAAGAAAAATAACCTATTTAATTCTTTTTTTCAAGAATAAGACCTTTTATCTTCTCTTTTTCCTTCACGACGATTCCCCATGATTATAAGAAATGCCTGTGTTTTTCAAGATTTTTTATTAATCTTCTCTTCGATTTCGATATTACCAATGTAATAATTTGCTGTCATATCTATATAACTCCAGATATTATCTACAGTTGAAGGTGTTATACCTTCCATTCGGCACTCCCTCTGAAGCGCGTATAGAATATTGATAAAATCTACCATGAAGCCTCTTGCCGCCATAAGGTATGAATAATTAAATTCCAGATTCCGGATATAAGCCGAGGAGCCGGCTTTCTTTTTCTTTAATATTTCAGAAAATTCATCCCTTTTTACTATTTCAGAAATCCCCTCCTTCTTTTCGGAAATTTCTTCCCTCACCCGCGCCTCTACTTCGGAAAGAGTTAACCCCGGATCAAGCTGGAGAAACTTCTCGTCATCATTAACCCTTTGTATCATTAATTCCAAAATCGTTTTTGCTTGCTCCACGAAATAATACAAATAGGTCACATTCTTTTCAAGAGAGCGCGTATAGTCCCCCTTCCTTTCCCGTATTCTCTTGGAATCAAGAAGCCCTTTGATTCCCTTCATAAATTTATCAGGTGAAGAATGTTTTTGCTCCATATGGGAAGAAAATGTGGCAAGCGCCTGTTGAATATCGGCTCTCCTTTTTCCCATTACTGTTACCTTTCAGTTCAAATAACCGCACCCTCGAAAATCCGGTTCGAAAACGGCGTCTATTCACAAAAAAAAAGTTATTTATTGCCGGCGCCACGTTTCTTCCTCGCGGGAGATGGAACTAAGCGGATCTCACGGCTGTAACTTCGCGGCGGGGACAATCTGTCCTTTATATTA
>DAOWMJ010000182.1 GCA_030643145.1 Candidatus Latescibacterota bacterium
AACACACAAACGTGGAGAAATCAATAACAACCTGAAAAAACAGCAAGGGGTGACACCAGATGACAACATATATGGTGATGGAGTTTCCCTCTTAGAACATACCGCCGGTATAAATATCGCAAATGACTATCAGAAACTGCTAAACACTCTCGATAGCCTTCACGTTTCAATTGATGACGCCGCCCTGGTGATCATCGATCCACAACGGTCCTTTACAAATGGCGTCTGGATGCAGTCAATCGGGCCTCAGGCCGAAGTTGAGGTACAGCCAATCCAACTGGCATTCAATAATTGCGCTCAGTTTTTAAATGAAAGCTATCATCGCATTGAAACCATGTTTACCAGATGCCCGTTTCCGCCTGGTAGTTACGATTGGGATGATCGATTGGCAGGAATAATCGACAGTACACAGCTTTACTTCATCAAGCCTGGAAACAGTATTTTATTTCCATCCACAAATGGCTTCCGAGAATGGGTTAAGAGCTGTATCAATAATGGGGAAAACATATTAGTTATGGGGGGATGCACATTAAATAGCTGTCTGCGAATATCTTCAATTGAAACACAAAATCTTTTTAAGGACCAAAAGCTTCAAGTAGTTGTAGATTTAAGTTTATCCGGAGCGCGTATAAGTAATTTCATAAGTTCTTCAATGTATAGTGGATTGTCCGCTGTTGAATCTGCTGTTCGCGAAATGATAGCAGCAGGTGTACTGGTGGTGCGGCGTGCAGAGTGGAAATAAATGGCTGATCAGGAAAACAAACGAGGTCAGGCTGTCCACATTCAACAATTATAACAGTAAGTTGTCAAATATTGAGGCCCGACCAGCCTTTTTCTCTTTTCCTGTTCTGTCTATTCGTCTATCTCGGATTCTTTCTTTTCTTTTTTGCCCTTTTCAGGAGATTCTTTCGGTGTTTTTCTTTTGCTTTCTTTGCCTTTTTCGGGTGCGCCTTTTGGCTTTTTATCTTTCCCCTTTTTTTCTTTTTGAGCGGCAGCAAGCCGTTCAGCTTTTATTTTTGCCAGTTCTTCCGTTTTTCTTTCTATCCCGGCAATCGCCTTGAGCTTGACGTTCGTTTTTCTTATTTTTGATTGAATCTTTTTGATATTGCTGTCTTTGGCAATCATTTCGAGGGCAAGCCCCTTTTCAACCAGGGATGAACGGTGTTCGTTCAGTTTCGCCTCAAAATAGTCCTTCTGACCTGATACTGTCTCTTTTTGCTTAGATCCCATACTTCTCCACCTCCTTAGTTTCAGTATCCCGCCTCGCTCCAGTGACGGGGATAAACTGAGCGTTTGCTTTTATCAGTATTTTAATTCAAAAGCTACCAAGATATTATGAACCCTTATGGGTCCCGGATCGAAATAAGTATTGTCTCCTGAAATCTCGCAATCTACGAAATCGTTATTACTTATCGGTATCGGATTTCAGGACAGCGAGGAAGGCGCTTTGGGGGATGACTACGGAGCCGATCATCTTCATACGTTTCTTTCCCTTTTTCTGTTTTTCCAGAAGTTTTCGCTTCCTGGTAATATCGCCGCCGTAGCACTTTGCCGTCACGTCCTTCCGAAAGGCGGAGACAGTCGTCCGAGCGATGATTTCGCTTCCGATCGTTCCCTGTATGGCAATTTTGAACATCTGCCGGGGGATCTCTTCCTTGAGTCGCTCGCAGGCCTGAAGAGCCCGGGCGCGGGCGCGTTCGCGGTGGACGATCTGGGATAAAGCGTCCACCTTTTCCCCGTTTACAAGGATGTCTACCAGCACCAGGTTGCCGGGACGGTAATCGATCAGATCGTAATCAAAGGAACCGTAGCCCTGTGTAACGGATTTGAATCTGTCGTAGAAATCGAAGATAACCTCGGCTAAGGGCATTTCGTAAGTAAGCTCGACACGTTCCGGGGTTATGTAATTGAGCGTGGAGTTCGCGCCGCGCTTTTCCATGCACAGTTTCATGACAGATCCCAGATACCTCTCGGGAAGCATCATGGAGGCGCGGATATAAGGTTCTTCGGAACCGGCGATGGATCCGGGATCGGGGTAGTAGGACGGATTGTCCACCTCCACGGTTGTCCCCTTTTGCAGCGTGAACCGGTAGCGCACGCTGGGGACGGAAAGGATGATGGAAAGGTCGTATTCCCTTTCCAGCCTTTCCTGAACGATTTCAAGGTGCAATAGCCCCAGAAAGCCGCAGCGAAAACCCTGTCCCAAAGCCACGGAGGAATCCTTCTCATAAACGAAGGAGGCGTCATTTAATGTGTATTTTTCGAGCGACTCGGCCAGATCCTGATAGTCGTCGGAGGCGATGGGGTAGATGGAAGCGAAGACCACAGGTTTCACTTCCAGAAAACCCGGCAGTGGCTGGATGCAGGGTCTGCCGTCGAGGGTGATCGTATCCCCGGTGCGGACATCGGAAATAGTTTTAACGCCTGCAATGATGTAACCTACATCGCCGGCGGAGAGGCTGCCACGCTTCTGCCGGGAAAGCATAAACCGGCCCACCTCCTCGACCTTGTAAGTGGCGCCGTTGTACATGAAGCGGATGATATCCCCGCTTTTTACCGTGCCGTCGAAAATTCGACAGTGGATTACCGTGCCTCGAAAGGAATCGTAGTGAGCATCGAAAATAAGGGCGGCAAGGGGGCCTTCGGGATCGCCACTTGGAGGTGGTACCCTCTCCACGATAGTCTCAAGAATGTCTTCGATCCCTATCCCTTCTTTTGCCGAGCACTTAAGATGGCTGTCCGGATCGAGTCCCAGATCCCGGTCTATCTGCTCTATGACCCTGTCCACATCCGCTGACGGGAGGTCAATCTTATTGATAACCGGGATAACTTCCGGGCTGTGTTCCATCGCCAGGTAGAGATTGGCCAGTGTCTGGGCCTGCACTCCCTGGGCTGCGTCGATCAGAATGAGCACCCCTTCGCAGGAGGCAAGGGAACGGGAAACTTCATAAGAAAAATCCACATGGCCGGGGGTGTCGATGAGATTCAGGGTGTATGCTTTTCCGTCCCGGCCCTGGTATGGGAGGGAAATAGCGTGGCTTTTGATGGTGATGCCCCTCTCTCGTTCGATTTCCATGTCGTCAAGGACCTGGTCCTTGAATGTCCGGGCATCGGAAACGCCCGTATATTGGATCAGCCGATCGGCAAGGGTTGATTTCCCGTGGTCGATATGGGCGATGATGCTGAAGTTGCGTATATTTTCCATTAAACCTCGGTCTTTATCCTTGGTAGTTTCGTAAAAAGCCCCACAAACTCCCTATTGACGGGGGAGGATTAAGGTGGGGGTGAAAAGTTTTCATATTGCAGGATGTATTTAAATTAAACTGAGTGTCCGGTCAAGAGTAAAAATTGTGGCAACATGGGGGCACTTCCCAAAATTTCATTGACATTTATGCTATAACGTGCGATGTTGTCCGAAATAGTTTAACTATTTTGGAGGCAATACCGATAATGAGAACTATTGACCGGATTTTGAATATTGATCTGCCCCCGAGGCAGTCTGCATTCTTATGGGGACCAAGGAAAACTGGGAAAACAACTTACCTGAAGAAGAAATTTCCCGACAGCCTGGTTTTTGATTTCCTCAAGACCGATTTATTTATTGAATTTTCGAAAAATCCCTCTCTGTTGCGAGAACAATTGCTTGCACAGAGTGAAGCCGTACTAAGGCATCCTGTTATACTGGATGAAGTACAAAAGATTCCTCAGGTCCTGGATGAAGCACACTGGCTGATTGAAAACAAAGGCATCCGATTTATTCTGTGCGGATCAAGCGCAAGGAAATTAAAAAGAGGACAGGCTAATTTGTTAGGAGGCAGGGCATGGCGCTACGAAATCTTTCCCCTGACTACAGTTGAAATAGGCAATGTGGATTTACTAAGAGCGCTGAATCATGGGCTGATTCCTGTTCATTATCTACAGAATAATTACAAAAGGTCTTTAAAAGCCTACGTAAGAGATTATTTGAAGGAAGAAGTTTTCAATGAGGGACTGACGCGCAACATTCCTGCATTTTCCAGATTTTTTGATGCCATGGGATACTCACACGGTGAACTGACCAATTATTCTAATATAGCTCGCGAATGTGGAGTGGATTCAAAAACCGTGAAAGAGTATTACCAGATATTAATCGATACGTTGCTGGGAATAATGGTTGAACCCTTTAAGAGAAGGAAAAACAGGCAAATAATAAGCAAGGCCTCAAAATTCTACCTCTTTGATGTGGGCATTGCCGGAGCCATTACCAATCGGGAAATTCATGAAGAAAAGGGTGAATTATTTGGTAAAGCCTTTGAGCATTTTATCTTGATGCAAATAGTGGCACACAGTTCCTACAGCGAATTGGATTACGAGATCAATTTCTGGAGAACAAAATC
>DAOWMJ010000223.1 GCA_030643145.1 Candidatus Latescibacterota bacterium
AAAAGAAAAAAAGAAACCGATAATACAATTGCAATTTGCTTCATCACTTTTCCCCTGGATTATCTGATTTTTCCCGCGCCCTGTCCTTGTTGAACCTGCGCCTTCCTAAGCGGGTTAACCTTTCCATTCCGGCGAGACGCGCTTCTCGATAAATCTTTTCGAGTGGAACCTCCCGGGCAAGAGCCGCCTTTCTACACGATTCGTATTCGGGGGAAAAATCAACCAAGCCATCCGGAAGCTCTCTGAATTTTATCTCAATATCTCCAAAGGGTGTATTAACCGACTCAATCCACCTATCCAGCTCTATGCGCTTCTCGCTAGTTATCCGCATACCGAAGGTCGTCGTTTCCCGGAAGATTGCTATGCTGACTTCATCTTTTATATCATCCGGGCACAAAACAGTCACCTTGGTACCGGAACGGCCTTTCTTCATCACAACTACAGTAAAATATACTTCAAAGGCGCCAAGTTCAAACAACCTTTCCCGAAGATATTCCAGAATTTCCGGATTCATATCATCAACCGTTGTTCTTATAACTGTTATCTCTCTCTGGCTGCTAACCTTCTCGGCTTCAATAACCCTGAGAAGACCCGGATCGCCATTGCAATCTCTCGTTCCGGAAGAATAAACAACTCTTTTCGGCCTGAAAGAAAGAGAAGACGGAAGAGGCTCCGCAAGAACCTTCAGCAATGCGGCTCCTGTTGGAGTTACAATCTCGGCATCCATTTCTATCATAGTAACCTCTTTACCCTTGAGAATCTCTAGAGTCGCCGGAGCCGGGACGGGAAGCACACCATGTGCAATCGATATAGTCCCGCTTCCCAGACTGAATCTTCTGTGATATATTTTTGGAAATCCGAGCAGATACAACGCGGCAACAGAACCTACTATATCGACAATTGAATCAACAGCCCCTACTTCGTGAAAGTGGACCTCTTCAGGCTTTTTGCCGTGTATTTTCCCTTCCGCTTCGGCAATAACTCTAAAAATCTCTATTGCCGGCCCGGTAATAGAGCTTCCAAGCCCTGATTTTTTTATCATTGAAATAATATCGCTGAAGTTTCTTGCCGAAGGCTTTGAATCACTCACTACCCTCGTCTGTCTCGTAACGATCCCTCTGAAAATCACCCTTTCAGTGATTATTTCGAAAGGTTCAAGCCCCGGAAGATCAGCGACAATCCCACTGACTCTCTTCGGATCTGCCCCCATTTCAAACATACAACCAAGAAACATATCACCGCTCAAACCCCCTGCGGGATCAACCACAAGTGTATTAACATCCACGTTTTTTGAATTTGTTTTCATATCCCCGCCTCACAATAGTATTTTACCGGGTAACTAATCCATATGATATAATATGCCCATTCCCCATATTTTTACCACAGCTTTTCCGCTAAATCAGTCTTCCAATTCCTTCCTGTATATTTTACGGCATATAAGGGCGGCTGAGAAAGCCGCTCCATAGCCATTGTCAATATTCACAACTGTCACTCCGCCGGCGCAACTGTTAAGCATTGTAAGAAGTGCTGAGAACCCTCCAAAACTCGCCCCATACCCGACACTGGTAGGCACCGCGATAACCGGCGCGCTGGTCATCCCGGCCACAACACTGGCCAATGCCCCTTCCATCCCCGCGACCACTATAATTACGTCGGCTTCGCGGATTTCCCCCCAGGATGAAATAAATCGGTGTATTCCCGCAACCCCAACATCGTAAAACCTCTTGACGTTACAACCAAAAAACCGCGCTGACAGAGCCGCCTCTTCGCTGACATGCCTGTCAGATGTCCCCCCCGACACTATAGCAACTTCTCCCTCTCTTTTTACAGGCGTCCGTTCAACAATAAAAAGATTCGCTTCCTCATAGTATTCGGCATCCGGCAATGATGGAGAAATACTTTCAAATTGCTTGACGCCGCATCTTGTCGCCAATAAATTCGCGCCGCTCTCAAGAATTCCCCGCCCTATACTAATCACCTGATCAGATTTCTTGCCTTCACAAAAAATCGCCTCCGGGAATCCTCTTCTAAGCTCTCTATGATGATCGATTCTGGCAAAACCCACATCTTCAAAAGGCAATATCTTCAATCGTTCTACAGCAACCGGGATAGAGATTTCTCCGCCGGCAACTTTATCAAGCAACTCCCTAAGATCCTTTTCATTCATTGCTTCTTATCTCCTCTCTAATCTCGTCAAGAATAATCAGAACATCGTCCAGCTTTTCCGAGTGAGAAAGTCGATTTCTGTAATCTTTCATTCTATAATGATCTCGGATAAACGATCTATAACGCTTTCGCATCTGAAGAATTGCCAAATCTTCACCTTTTAACTCAACTTCCATTCTGACAAAACGCTCAAGAATATCTATCTTTTCCATAATGCCGGAGGGCGCTTTCAGTCCGGGCATTTTTCTCTTCTCTTCCGGAGATATTAATTCGCGTTCCTCTTTCTCACAGATCCATTTTGTTCCTTCTTTTATCTCCGCAAAAATCCACGGCTTTCCTACAGCCCCTCTGCCAATCATTACTATGTTACAACCTGTAATGCCAACAATTTTTCTATACTCCTCAACACTTTTTACGTCTCCGTTCGCTATAACCGGAATATCCAATTCTTCCCTAAGCCTGGCTATATGGGACCAATCAGCTTCCCCCTTAAAGGCTTGTGACCTGTACCTCGGATGAAGGGTTACAGCCGAAACACCGGCATCCTGCAGTATATGACCGGCTTCAGTATAATTTTCTTCTTCACGATTCCAGCCACTTCTGATTTTTGCCGTTACTTGAAGAGGGGCCACTCGGTTCACAACCGCACACGCGATTTCTCCTATCAAATTTAAATTTCTCATGAGTCGTGCTCCACCATTTTTCCGCACAACCTTTTTTACCGGGCATCCGAAGTTGAGATCGATGAACGCAGGACGGACGGCCGCCGCTACCTCAGCGGCTTCCGCCATCGATGAAGCATTTGATCCAAAAAGTTGAATCCCGACCGGACCCTCTCCATCGATCTTCCGTATCAGTTTTACAGTCCTGGGAGTTTCCCTTTTTAACCCTTCAGCGCTAACCATTTCCGTCAAAGCGAAATCCGCGCCGAATTCAAAACAGAGAAGCCGAAATGCCGCATCGGAATACCCCGCGAGAGGCGCGAGGCAGAGAGCTGGACCTGTAAATATATTTTTCATCCTATTATAACCCGGATACAGCCGGTTACCAAAGCACCGGCCTCCATTACACCCTGACATATTACTGCATCAAGATTCACCTGACATGGCATCTCTTATTAAGCTATAAACTATGCGGAACAAGGTAGAGCCCCACAGTAATAACAAAACAAATAATAACAACGTACGC
>DAOWMJ010000244.1 GCA_030643145.1 Candidatus Latescibacterota bacterium
CTATAATCGCTCCTATACTCGTCCCTGAAATAATATCGACTGGAATTTTGTTTTTCTCAAGGATTTCAAGGAATCCTATATGTGCAAGCCCTTTTGCTCCACCACCGGCAAGCGCAACGCCAATTTTTGGTTTTTTAAATAGCACTAATTATTCCTTAATCGGGATTCTATTACCTAACCATTTCCTGATCTATTATTAAACAATTTTAGGATTCATTCAATGACCAAATGTTAATAGAGGGACACTATAAGAAAGTCGTCCCTCTATTTTTTTATAATGCTTGACGGACAAAGGCCGCGGGCATTACTTTTGCCCCATGTCGGCAAAAAAGAGAAAAAGAACCGAAAAATTAAAATCAACACCCGGTCATAAAAAAGAATCCAAACAAAAAAAGGGTTTTCGCAGGGAATTCGCGCTTTTTGTATTCTCCTTCTTTTCTATCTGGATACTTTCCTATATCCTCGTCCGTATGAACCCCTGGTTTACGCTATATCTTCAAAAAATGGTAGCGAAAGAGCTGGCATTTTTTCTCAATCTGATGGCACATGATTTTGATTTGGAGGGGAGCCTTTTTGACTTCCACACAGCTCATGGTCTGGAAAGAATGTATGTAATCGCTGAATGCACAGGCATTTATACTTCAATGATATTTCTCGCGATAATCGGAGCGTTCCCGGCAAAAAACAGCGGAAAACTAATCGGCATCCTGATAGGAGTACCCGCTATCCATATTCTGAATTTGTTTCGTATGATATTCATTTCTCTTATCCTCTACCATAAGAAATCTCTCTTTCCCTTTTTCCACGGATATTTCTGGCAGGTTGGTTTTGTCGTTTTTATGCTGATACTCGTGTTTTTATGGATGAATAAATTCGCCGGACTCGATAAAGCAGAAAACAGAAACGGGGAGCAACCCGAATGAAAGGCCTCGTGGTGAAACTGATCAAATATTTCACCAATACAGAAAACGCGGGCGTCGGACGATGGATATTGGTATTCCTCGCGCGATTCACTGTCAGTTCATTTCTGCTCTATCTGCTGTACCTCTGGGGAGGTAATTATTACGCGAAACTGATAGCCTACGGGGCAAAACCGGTTCTCGCTATTTTCGGGCATGATGTAATAATCAAAAAGGCTATGAGCATCACCGAGGATATCGCCATCAACCCGGTAGTTTTCTTCTCACTTGTAATAGCTGTTATGGGGATCAAACTGAAAAAGAAGCTTTCAGCCGCAATACTCGGGTTTCTGATTCTGTCCGCGGCAAATACGCTTACCCTCTCTATGGCATTTTTGAGCGTCTACAGGGAAAGTGAAATTCTCTGGACCGGCACTGAATTTTTCAACCTTACAATTAATTTCTTTCTTCCGATTTTCTTATGGTTTGTCCTTCTCCCCCTTGGATCGGTTCTGCCATTAGGCGGCAGGCGCCGGGAGTGATCGGCCGCGAGGTTTTCTATCTGCATTTATCAGGCTTGGCCCTGGAGCCTTCAGCGCTGTCTTCTACGATGTAGCCCATCTCTTTTATCTTGTCCCTTAAGGTATCCGCTTCTTCGAAATCTCTGTTCTTTCTTGCCTCTTCTCTCTTCTCTACAAGTTCTAAAACCTCATCCGGGATTTCATATTCGGCAGTCGGGAGCCCATCGGCAAAAAGCCCGAGAATATCATTAAACATATTTATGGTATCAAGAAGCTTCTTAACAACAGCTGTGTTTTGAGATAACCTGTTCCTGGATACGTTTTTAACCTTGTTTATTTCGCGCACGAGACTAAAAATATGCCCTATCGCTTCCGCGCTGTTAAAGTCATCGTCCATAGCGGCAAGGAATTTCTCTTTTACTTCATCGGCGATCTCGCCCAACTTCAACACCTTTTCCTCTTTACTGTCAGCTTCGGGTGCGCTGTTCTGACCGGCGCATTCGTCAAGGTAACGGCATACATTACGGATTCTCTCCATACCCGTTCCAGCCTCTTTAAGAAGCTCTCTGCTGAATTCGGACCTGCTGCGGAAATGCGTTGAAATAAGATAAAAACGTATAACTTCCCCTGGAAATTCTTCATTAATCTCGTCGATCGAGAAAAAATGCTGTGTCGATTTGGACATTTTCTCACCATGCAGGTTCAAGAGCCCGTTGTGCATCCAATAATTCACAAACTGCCTGCCTGTTGCCGCTTCACTCTGGGCTATTTCATTTTCATGGTGCGGGAAGACAAGATCTTCTCCGCCGCCATGCATATCAAGAGTCTGACCAAGATACTTCATCGACATAGCCGAACACTCAATATGCCATCCCGGGCGCCCCTTGCTCCATGGTGAATCCCAGGACGGCTCTCCCTCCTTAGCGGCTTTCCAGAGAGTAAAATCGAGAGGGTCTTCCTTGTTTTCTCCCGCGGCTATCCTGGCTCCAACCTTAAGATCGTCTATCTTCCTGCCGGACAGCTTGCCGTATTCCTTAAATCTTCTGACGCGAAAATAAACATCCCCCGCTGATTCGTAGGCAAACCCCTTTTCCTCCAGCTTTTTTATTAGCTCTATTATATCCTCTATATGCTCTGTGGCCTTTGGATAAACATCGGCCGGAATGATATTCAGAAGCTCGGAGCAACGGAAATATTCCTCAATATTTCTCTCCGCGAGTTCTTTAAATTCAATGCCCTCTTCGTTCGCCTTGCTTATTATTTTGTCATCAACATCTGTGAAATTCTGAATATAGGTTACATCATACCCTAAAAATTTCAGATAACGCCTGATAATATCACCTGCCACAAATGCCAGCATATGTCCCATATGCGGCTTGTCCTGTACAGTCAATCCGCAGGAATAGATGCCGACACTGCCCTCTTTAACAGGTTTAAATTCTTCTTTCCTTCCTGTATACCGATTGTACACCTTGAGAGGCATTGCGGGTTCCCTTCCTGCTCTTAGAGACCCGCGGGCAAGTCGATGACACCCTGCCCCGCGGATTATC
>DAOWMJ010000090.1 GCA_030643145.1 Candidatus Latescibacterota bacterium
AGTTTAAACTCCACAGTAAAAGGCCAATCCTTGCTGCTTGTGTCAATCGATTCAGTTAAAGTCTCATTGCGAATATAGCCACTAAATTCGGTAAAAACTTTTCTGACCTCCTCATCGGCTTCGTAGGATAACACTATTCTATCGCTTACCTCAAACCCTGAGTCCTTTCTCAGGTTCTGAACCCTGTTTACGATATCCCTGGCCATTCCCTCTCTAATCAACTCCGGAGTTAACATGGTGTTAAGAACAACCGTCATTTCAGCTTCAGTCTCCACTTCAAAATTTTCAACTGTCTGGCGTGAAACCTTGATTTCCTGAGTTTTAAATTGTTCTTTCTTTCCTTCAATATCAATAGAAATTTCTCCCGCAAGCTCCAGTTTTTTAAGCTGCGCTTTAGGTAACTCCCCTATAACCCTGGACACTTCCTTTATCTTCTTCCCGAATCTCTTTCCAAGGAGAGAATATTCCGGCTTGGCGGTCAATGAAATATATCCATCAGTACTGTCTATCCGGGAAATCTTTTTAACATTCAATTCATCATGAACCAGCACAGTATATTCCTTATCGTCCAGCCAGTCAAATTTGGAGGAGACCGCGCTATACACAAGCAATTCAGATAGAGGAGTTCTCACCTTGATACCAGCTTTGTTTCGCGCGGCTCTGCCCGCGATTACAACCTGGAGGACTTCTCTCATCTTCCTTTCAACCTCTTTGTCAATTATCTTTTCATCAAAGTTCGGATAACTCTGCAGATGAACACTGAGACTCTTCTCCCCCTTTTTCCTGTAACCGTGAAGTCTCAAATAAACCGATTCACTGATAAAAGGTACAATTGGAGCCATAAGCCTTGTTACCCCGCTTAGTACTGTGTAGTATGTTTCATAAGCCGCGCGTTTATCATCGCTCATTTCATTCTTCCAAAATCTTCTGCGGCAGCGCCTTAGATACCAGTTGCTGAGTTCGTCAACAACAAAGCTCGACAGTTTTCTGCCGGCCCTGTTGATGTCATAGGCATCGAGAGCTTCTGTAACTTCCTTTATTGTCGAGTTGAATACAGAAAGAAGCCATTTATCCATCAAATTGTCACTTTCAATCTCTCCGGCAGGAACAAAACCGTCTAGTCTCGCGTACATGGCAAAAAAGTTGTAGAGGTTTCTAAATGTTCCTATAAATCTGTTTGCCGCGTCCTTAAGCGCGTCAGGATCAAAACGCTTTTCAAGATGGGGCGCTCCCGATGTCATAAGAAACCACCTGAGAGCGTCAGCGCCATAGCTGCCCAGAGCCTCGTTGGCGTAAACCGCGTTGCCGCGACTCTTGCTCATCTTTTGCCCTTTAGCATCAAGAACCATCCCATGGGGCAAACACCTGCGATATGGGCTCTGTTTTTTCAGAAAAACACCAATTACGAGAAGCGAATAGAACCACCCCCGTGACTGATCAACTCCCTCGCTGATAAATTCAGCGGGATACTGGCTCTCAAAAAGCTCTTTATTTTCAATAGGATAATGGTGCTGAGCGAAGGGCATCGCGCCGGAATCAAACCAGCAATCGATCACTTCAGGGACCCTTGTCATCCTGGCGCCGCATTTGGGGCATTGAACATCCAACTCATCAACAAAAGGCTTATGCAGGTTAAAGTCTTCAGGAAAGTTCTTGCTGAGCGACCTCAATTCATTTACATCTCCAACACAATACTTTTCTTTACATGAATTACAAATCCAGATATTCAGCGGTGTTCCCCAATAACGTTCACGGCTTAAGGCCCAATCGACATTTCCTTCAAGCCACCTGGCAAACCGATTCTCTCCCACCTCCGGCGGGTACCACTCTATTTTGGAATTAGCTTCTATGAGAAGGTCCTTAAACGCCGTTGTTTTAATATACCAGGAACGTCTGGCATAATAGATCAGGGCCGAATCACACCTCCAACAGAATGGATAGGAATGCGTTATCTCTTCGCTCCTGTAGAGAATTCCTCGCTTGTTAAGATCCTCAATAATTTCCTGGTCACAACTTTTAACAAAAGATCCCGCCCATGGTTCAATCTCTTCAGTAAATTTTCCCTCTATATCTACAGGCTGAACAAAGGGTAGATTTTCAACCTTACCAACCCTATAGTCATCTTCCCCAAAAGCCGGCGCTACATGAACTATACCCGTCCCGTCGGTTAGGGTTACAAAATCCGCCGCTATTACTCTGAAGCCGCCTTCAGCATTTTCAAAATAGGGAAAACAGGGCTGATATTCTTTACCTACAAGTTTATTTCCGTCAAATTTTTCCAGAACCTCAAACTCGCCGTCCAGAACGGTAGTTAGGGCTTCAGCAAGTATAAGAATATCCCCATTATTTTTGACCTTCACATATTTATATTCAGGTCCGACAGCCAGAGCCACATTGGAAAGCAACGTCCAAGGAGTCGTAGTCCAAACAAGAAAACTCGCGTCTTCACCCTTGACTCTGAGTTTAAAAAAAATGGAAGGATCGGTTATCTCTTTGTACCCCTGAGAAACTTCGTGGCTGGACAATGACGTGCCGCAACGGGGACAGTAGGGAACTATTTTGTGGCCCTCATACAGAAAACCCTGATCCCAAAACTGTTTAAGAATCCACCAAACCGATTCTATATATTCATTTGTACATGTGATATAGGGGTTATCGAGATCTAGCCAGAAACCAAGCCTGCGTGTAAACTCATGCCATTCATCGAGATACTTGAATACGCTCTCTCGGCACTCCTTGTTAAAACCGGCTACCCCGTGTTTTTCTATCTGCTCTTTTCCGTCAAGCCCAAGTTTCTTTTCAACCTCTATCTCTACGGGTAATCCATGTGTGTCCCATCCCGCTTTCCTTTCAACCCTGTATCCCTGCATCGTTTTAAACCTGCAGATTGTATCCTTGATTGTTCTTGACATAGCATGATGAACGCCGGGCCTTCCATTAGCGGTAGGAGGCCCTTCATAGAAAACAAAAGAGTTCTTTGCGGGGCTCTGCTTAAGACTCTTCCTGAAAATCTCGTGCTCATCCCAGTATTTCAATACTTCTTCCTCGGTCGCTACTACTTCGTTAAGCGGGGGAAGATCTTCATAGATTTCCTTCTTTTTATCATTTCTCACTTTAGTCACTCCATCGATATCCGGACAATATTAAGTATATTAAACTCTTTCTCAGTCTAAACATACCAGACTCAGCTCAATAAATCCGATACGTTCAATTTTCTCTAAAGAAATATAGTGTTTACGGTAACTATACTCAAAACCTTCTTAGAAATTCGGAGACTAATTTGCACAATTTCTTCTCACCTTTTCTGGCTACTTTGATAATTTCTTTTATATCTACCGGCTCAAGACAATCGGGTAATGCTTTATCGGTAACAATGGAAATTCCGAGCACTTTCATCCCGGAATGAACCGCCACAATATTCTCGGGAACGATAGACATGCCAACTATATCCGCGCCTATACTCCGCAAAAACCGATATTCAGCCGCTGTCTCAAGATTAGGCCCCGTAACCGCAACAAGAACTCCTCTCTCAAGAGGAATTTTTAAATCGAGGGCTATTTTCTCAACCCTCGAAATGTAATTTCTATTATAGGGCATACTCATATCGGGGAAACGGGGGCCAAGCCTTTCATCATTTGGGCCGATAAGGGGATTGTCGCCCATCATATTTATATGATCTGTTATTACAACAAGTGAACCTGACGTCAGATGAGGATTCATCCCGCCCACAGCGGACGTTAATATTAAAGAGTTCACTCCCAGCGACTTCATCACTCTTACCGGAAATGTTATTTCCTTCATCGAATATCCCTCATAATAATGAAGCCTTCCCTCCATAGCCACAACACATTTGCCGGAGAGATTTCCTATTATTAAATTGCCTGCATGAAGCCCCTCTACCGTCGAAACGGAAAATCCGGGAATTTTCCCATAGGGTATCCTCACCTTCACATCTATCTTTCCAGCCAACCCGCCGAGCCCACTTCCAAGAATTATTCCGTATGTCGGACGTATTTTCACCTGTTTCTTTATATAGGAAGCAGATTCCTTTATATCATCATAGAGGCACGACATATATTACCCTTCCCTTTTTCAATACGGGCCAATTAAAATACCTTTCGCGAACAATCAGGTACGAAGAGGCCTGTTCCTATATCCCCTTCACACCCGAATAACCATTTACAGAAATTTTATACATTTTATTCCTCTATTCAGCAAGGTTTATCTGGATATATTACAGAATTTTTTGCTGAAAAAATCCAATTATCATAAGGGATTGAACCTCTACAAGTTCAACCCCTTTAAAAATATCCTCATATGTAAAAAGCCGGGTTTAATTATCCCACGCGGTATTAAAAACAACCCTTAGGGTCATTAACTGTCTTGTTTCCCGATATTTGTAAGATTTTCTCTCAACCTGTCCATAGACCAGCTGTTTTCCTCTTCAGGCTTCTCTGCGGAATCCGGAAGATCTTCGAGCCGCTCGTTGTTATTTCGTTCTCCGGCATCCCGGCTCTCCGACTCCGTTTCAGAGGTTTCGTGCTGCCCATGCTCTTGAAAATCACTTTCATCCCTTTTCCCACCAGAGTAGCCCTCAGTTGATTCATATTCTCCCTGTTCGGTGTGTTGCAGATCTTTCTCGTCCTCATGGAGGCTTTCCTCCAGCACCTGCTCTGATTCCTCAGTTAATCCTGAGAGCGCTTCTTCAACCTCATTTTCAGCAGGCCTGTCGATGGAAGAAATTTCATAATTGCTCCAGTCAGTTTCCTTTTTTTCTACTTCATAACCGGCCCATTCATCCTTATCCACTCCCCCCTCATTCACATCCACTTTACTCTCAGGCTTATTTGATACCGAATCGCCTTCGCGAGTGTTCTGCTTTTCAGATATTCTTTTCTCTGTATTCTCATCGATCTCCGGATATAGAGAATGTTCAATATTTTCGGTAACACTTTCACTTAATTCAGCGTCGCTTAATTTTTCTCCGGAAGTATCCCCTATTTTCACATCCATATCTACTTTACCGATAGACGCTTCCGCCTTAGCTAATTTTACCTCTTGTACTCCGCCGTCCCGGACAGCCGGTTCCTCTTCCGGTTTACGGGAAAATTCTTCCGTTATTTTTTTACGGTTCATTCTCCGATGCGGAGTGCTTTCACTGTAGCCTTTCTTCATTTTAAATTCCAGATTCTCAATCTCCTGATCAGCCTGTTTGAAATCACCTTCAAAACCGGCAATCATTCCACGATGGTTATCTATAAGCGTTTTCAACCTTGTAAGGTAATTATCCTTCTGTTTTTTAAGCTCCAATATCTCTCTTCGCAGCTGCCTTGTATGAGCGCGTATGTTTTCAGACAACTTTTCAGCCTCCACTTCAGCTTCCCTGAGAATAAGTTCCGCTTCATTCCTGGCGTTCTCTTTCGTATCAGCAGTTAATTTTTCGGCAGTTAGAAGTGTGTTGCGAAGGTTCTTCTCCATATTCTTAAACTCATCCAGCCGTTCTTTAAGATTAACAATATGCTCGCGGAGTCCTTTATTGTCACTGAGAGCGGCTTCATATTCTTCGGCAACAGTATTTAAAAAGGCATATACTTCATCGGGATCAAATCCGCGCATACTTTTTTTGAATTCCTGCTTCCTGATATCCAACGGTGTAATCCTCATTGTTCAACCTCCTGATTTAGGGCATTCCTGCCTCTTTACCAATTAGTTTTAAATCCTATTGTTTTCAATTTCCCGCCGTCTGTAAAATAACCGGCATAAGAACTATCCTCTTTTAATAATAAATACTATCAACTGTAAAATCACCATGAGAACAATCGCCGCTGAATCAATCCTTCCGACCGGGAGAAACCTTCGTAGAGGTGAAAGAAGGGGCGCGAAGAGATAATCAAGCATCCTGAAAATCTTTCCCCTTCGCTGTTTTTCCAGAGTCTGAAGCAATGTATAAATCAGCAACAGAAATGCACTTACATTCAAAAAAGCAATAATCAATCCAACCGGATTTTTTACAAAATAATCCATAACCCACCCATATTCATACTGTTACAACACATATTAGAAAATTCGTTCTTCTTCAGTCTTGGGAAGAAGTTGCCACCGCTCACACTCATTGACAATTTTTTTGCCAGGCACAACAACAAACTTATCTATTTCTGGCGCCAAAAAGAACCCTCCCGAGCCGTAGAATAGTAGAGCCTTCAGCAATAGCTATCTCAAAATCGTCGGTCATACCCATCGAAAGATGCTCCATAGAGATGTTTTCAATATTCCGCGCCTGAAGCCTTTCGCGTAAACGTCGAAGCCCTCTGAACGAATTTGCAATAACAGCTCTTTCCTCCACCCAGGGAGCCATAGTCATAAGACCTCTCACTTTAACTCCCTCGAGATCTGAAATCTCTTCACATAACTTTTCAGCTTCATCGGGCCTGATTCCAAATTTGGATTCTTCACCGCTTGTGTTTACCTGAATCAATATATCAGAAACAACTCCCTCGCCGGCGCTCAAAGTGCTTAAACGCTCGGCAAGTTTGAATGAATTAACTCCATGTATCAAGTCAAATCTCCCGATAATCTTCTTAACCTTGTTTCTCTGAAGGTGTCCGATAAAATGCCATTTGCAGCTTGCTGTTACATTCTCTGATTTCTCAAGGAATTCCTGAACCTTGTTTTCACCAACATCAACAAGTCCGGCGCCTACCGCCTCGTCAACAACCCCGGCCCCATGAGTCTTCGTAACTGCCACTATCTTTATTTCAGAAGGGTCACGCCCGGCGTTAAATGCCGCTTTATCAATTCTTTCCCTTACTTTTTTCAGATTATCTTCAAGTGACACTTTCTTCCACCTCCTGTCATAAAACTTCCAAGTGATATCGTAACTCTTGAACAGTTTAAATTCAATCTTAATATGGCGGAGTGTCTGTAATTTCCCTCAGGCGGAAGAAAAAAGAAAATCCAGTTTATCTCTGAAGTTGTAATTTTCTGTCATTTTTGGTACTAATTTTAAAGAATGCGGTAAATTATCAAACAGATACTATTGCAAAA
Organism: Candidatus Latescibacterota bacterium; assembly: GCA_030643145.1. Classification (GTDB taxonomy): domain Bacteria; phylum Krumholzibacteriota; class Krumholzibacteriia; order Krumholzibacteriales; family WJIX01; genus JAGHBT01. The sequence goes on from DAOWMJ010000090.1 coordinate 7,045, forward strand.
CGATTCAAATTAACCAATAAGGTTTTCCTAACGAAACAAACAAGAAAAGGAAACAAGGAGAATACAAGAATGAAACCTATTTACCTGGACTATAACGCTACTACGCCTCTTGACCCGGCTGTAATCGAAGCTATGCGTCCTTACTTGGAGAAGCACTTCGGCAACCCGTCAAGCACGCACTGGTACGGCGTACAGACCAAGCTGGCGGTTGAAAAAGCCCGCAAACAGGTAGCGGAACTGCTGAACTGCGATGCCGATGAAATTGTTTTCACCAGCGGCGGCAGCGAATCAAACAACTATGCCATCAAGGGCGTGGCGTTTGCCAACCGCGACAAAGGTAATCACATCATTACATCCTCAATCGAACATCCCGCGGTCTCCGAAGTCTGCCAATTTCTCGAGCGCCACGGCTTTCAAGTTACCCGCGTTGCGGTTGATGAGTATGGCGAGGTCGATTTGAAAGCTCTGGAAAATGCTATCTCGCCGCGGACTATCCTTATAACTGTCATGCACGCCAACAACGAGGTCGGAACCATCCAGCCTATCACGGAAATTGCGGGGATCGCCAAAAAACATGATGTTCTCATGCACACGGACGCGGCCCAGTCTGTAGGAAAAATCCCGGCTGATGTGAAAGAGCTGGGGGTAGATCTGCTGACAGTGGCGGGTCATAAACTATACGCGCCAAAAGGTATTGGCGCGTTGTACATACGGCACAGCGTAAAGCTTGAAAAATTGATGCACGGAGCCGATCATGAACAGAATCTGCGCGCAGGAACGGAGAATGTTCTGGAGATCGTCGGATTGGGCAGAGCGTGCGAGGTTGCCAAGCAAGGTATGGAGAAAAACATGGTTCATATGCAAAGATTGCGCGACCAATTATATAACGGCCTGAAAAAGCGTTTCCCGGCTGTCAAACTCAACGGCCACCCTGAGCGGCGTCTCCCAAATACACTAAGCTTAAGTTTTCCCAACATCGAAGC
>DAOWMJ010000164.1 GCA_030643145.1 Candidatus Latescibacterota bacterium
ATCATCAGAACATTGAACGACAAAGATCAAAGAAATGAGAATTAAAAAAACATATTTCTTCATAATCATCTCCTCCAGCTATTTAGGTTTATGAGCCAATTAACTTGAGCAGTAGCAGAAAAAACCATTTTATGCAATTGATATTTTTTATTCTATCTGAGATTTTTATCATTCGTTTTATATATAATTCAGCGGCACTTTTCTTTCATGGGACAGCATTATAGTGATATGGAATATTCATGATCCAATATCTTGATTTGAGGGGTCAATGTCTCTATAATGCTTATGATTGAATAATGTATGGCTGGATAAATGGAAAGCCGGAATGATCTATATATTGCATATTTTATATATCGTTTGCATGACGGGAATTGGTTTGTTTTTCCTGATTCTGAGTATTTCTTCCCTCTTCGAAAGAGAATTCAGGGCGGCTTTCGTAGCGCTTGTCTTTTTAATATTCAATTCTCTGTTATGGCTGTTTTTAAATACCTATTCAGATATTGAATCGATCCGCTCAAGTAATGTTGGAGGGTTTGTCGTTCTGGCAATTTTCGGAGTTGTTTCTTTATTACGGTTTTTTCCAAAATCCGGGGAAAAAAGAGATATGTTTCAGGCTGTTCAATATGATGAACGTGACAATATGTTTTCAAGGAATAATCTGCGGAATTATCCTGAACTAATGAAAGAATATTATAAAGATAAACCTGATAGAGAAGCAATAGACAGCGATATTCATAACAGGCCTGAATTCGGCTCGAAGGAGCATACTTATTTTGATTATTACGCGACGCCATGTTTCGAAGCCGCCTTTGAATATCTTGAGAGAACAATTCCCGCCTCAAATGGCAATCCCGCTGAAGAAAAAATGGAAATAGATAAAGAGGAGTTTTCTAAAGCGATAACTGAAATCGCTAAATTTTATGGCGCCTCTGATATAGGATTTACTTCCCTGGAAAACTATCATTTCTATAGCCATAGGGGACGACACGCGGACCGTTGGGGTGAAGAGATCAAGAATGATCATAAAACCGCTATTGTAATTGTTACTTCGATGAATGTTGAAATGTTCAGGAAGGCTCCTTCTAACGCGGTAATCCAGGAATCCGCGCGAAAATATGTTGAAGCGGCTAAGATATCTAATGTAGTTGCCGGCTATATCCGGAATTTTGGATACCAGGCCAGGGCTCATAATGACGCGAATTATGATACTCTGTGTGTTCCCCTCGCTGTTGATGCGGGGCTTGGCGAGTTGGGGAGATTAGGGCTGCTCGTTCATAACAAATATGGTCCAAGTGTAAGACTCGCGATAGTAACAACAGAACTGGAACTGCCGAAATCGGAAAAGAAGAAATATCATATTGAGAATTTCTGCGGGTTTTGTAAAAAATGTTCTGATAATTGTCCGACGGGATCAATCAGCGGAAATAGTGAGCCCGAGAGCAGGGGATTCAGGCACTGGTCGATCGATCAGGAAAAATGTTTTTCTTTCTGGAAGAAGATAGGTTCCGACTGCGGGGTTTGCCTCGCGGTTTGTCCTTATTCAAAGCCCGACACATTTATGCACAGGCTCGTTCGTTTTTATATCTCACGTAATATATTGAATCAGAGAATCGCTCTCTTCTTTGATGATCTGTTGTATGGAAGAAAGAAAGGGTTGCCTAAAAAAACCCCCGACAGAATATTTCCGGATAAATAGTGAAGGCGCGCATCTTTCTTGCCATAGGGTTGAAGGGGGTCGATTTAATATTTTTGACAATTCCCGGTTAAGGTTAAAAGTGCGAGAATTATTTTTTGAGATATTGGTTTGTGGAATAAACTCTGCATTGTCAGGACTGAGAAGTACGGATCAAATTAATTAAATTAGTATTTGTTTAATGGCGTAACTCCTGGAAGAATAAGGGATTAAAGATGATTATCGGAAAAGAAAAATCAATCAGAAAATCTATTTCAATTATCTCAGCGGCAATTTTAACCATATCGGCTGTTTTATTTGCCGGATGTGGAGGGGATAGCGGCAATAATCCTGCCAGTTCCGGCGATTTGACACCACCAGGAGAAGTGTATAATTTGATTGCGATACCGCATAATGGCTCAATTACTTTGCAGTGGGATAATCCCTACTATGGAGACTGCGCGGGAGTGGCAATAAGAAGAGATACTCTTTCAGCTCCAGCGAGCAAGGAAGAAGGGATAGAAGTTTACAACGGAGCTACTTCAAATTACTCGGATAATGGACTGCAAAACAGCAGGGAATATTTCTATACAATATTTACATACGATGACAGTAATAACTATTCATCAGGCGACAGTGTTTCAGCGACACCTACAGTGCAGGTTGCGGTAACCTTTGCCGATACCTATCTCGAAAGCCGCATAAGAATGGAAACTGGCATACCGTCAGGTGATATCTACCCGGAGGATCTTGCTGAACTTACTGAGCTTAATCTCAGCAATTCATCCATAAATGATATTACCGGCCTAGAATATTGCTTTAATCTCTTTGAGCTGGATTTGTCCTACAACACTGTAACTGGCGGAATAGGTGTAATTTCAAGTCTTACAAATCTTAAGTTGTTGTACCTCGGAAATACTGGAATAAACATAGTGCCGGATATGTCGGCTCTTTTCACTCTTGAGGAGCTGGATCTCAGCTCAAATAATATAACAGTCGTTACACCGCTATCAGGACTTGTCAGTCTTGAATATCTTAATCTCTACGGTCTTCCTATTGTCGATTTTAGTTCACTTTCATCCCTTGTGAATCTTAGAAATCTCGTTCTAGAAAGTACCGGCATAATGGATTTAAGTGTGTTGCCGGGATTAGCATCGCTGGAGATTCTAATGCTCGCCAATAATTCTATCTCTGACATTTCTTCTCTTTCCGGCCTCGCTAATTTGAGATATCTCAATATCGATTCCAACAGCATTGATAATATAGACGGTCTTTCAAGTTTGACCAATCTTACCATTCTTGGTATTAGCGGCAACCCAATAACTGACTTTAGCCCCATTTCTAATTTGACTACTCTGACTAATTTATATTGTTCAAATATGGGGACTGCTCTGACTGACATTTCCTTTCTCGTCGGCCTCGATAATCTAAGAGTAATTACGCTTAAAAGCAACGCTATTACGGATATATCTGCCTTGTCCAGTTTGCCCTTGTTAGAAAGCATAGGTCTTTACGGAAACAGTATTATTGATATTAATCCGCTGACGGATATTACAGATCCCGGATATATCGGTCTCAGCGGTAACAGTGTCATAGACTTAACCGCTCTTGTTAATAACAGCGGACTCGGTAGCGGAGACATGCTGCATCTGATAGGCAACCCTCTTTCGGTAAATTCGGTGAATGTACAAATCCCCCAGCTGGAAGCCAGGGGTGTAGATGTGACCTATTAAAATTTGATTCTCTCAGCGGCAATAACTGACTATTAAAACCACGATCGGTCATGGCGGCCTCTATATTCACTGTACGACCTGCGGAGCTTAAGGTATTCTTCCGTAAGGGTATTGAGAAAACCTTCTCCGGATTTACTCCTTTCTTTTTACTTTCCAACTTCCTTTATTTTGAACTTGTAAGGATTCCTTACAAGTTATTTCTTTATGCAATTTCCTCTCCGCGTAGATATTCGACAAATGGTGTATAAGATGATTAAACATCTTAAAATATATCCGTGGTAAAGCCGCACACTCCGATTCTACAACGGTTCAAGATCATCAAACAGGCGGCAAAAAGCGATCGCTTGTATCTGGTTGTTAATAGGGAAGGTTTTGTCTCCGGCATGTATTACGTTAAGGCGCTTAAGTTTAAGATCAGCCAGGGCAGATTTCATAGAGCGGGTAATTCTCGGTGAGCTTGTTCTTTTGATTTCAAACCCAAGTTTCTTTTTCCCTCTTGTTACAAGTAGATCGAGCTCGGCGCCGGCATGTGTTGCCCAGAAGAAACACTCTTCTTTTCTAGCTTGAAGGCGCCTTATAATTTCAGAAATAACGAACCCTTCCCAGGAAGCGCCAAGTTTGGGATGCGCTTCAATATCTGAGAGCGTTTCCATATTGAGTAGAGTATGAAGAATTCCGCTGTCTGTGATATATACTTTCGGGGTCTTTACCTGGCGCTTTGAAATGTTGGCGTGCCACGGGAGGAATTGATTAACTACCATGGCGGAGCTCAGAATATCAAGGTAATTTCGCACAGTGGTATCCGCCACTCCAAAGGAACGCGCGAACGCGGAGGCATTCCAGACCTGGCCGTGGTAATGGGCAAGCATCGTCCAGAATCGGCGCAAAGTCATTGATGAGATATTAATCCCAAGTTGCGGAAGATCCCTTTCAAGAAATGTACTTACAAATCCTCTTCGCCATTCATTGCTTTCATCCGGAGAATTTGCCGTATAGGAACGAGGGAATCCTCCACGAATCCACAGTTTTTCGTAGTTGTCCATTCCGATTTCCTTAAGCGAGAATCCGGGTAAATTGTGATAAAAAATACGTCCTGCGAGTGTTTCGCTGCCCTGCCTGAGAAGCTCTGGAGAAGCGCTGCCGAGAATTAGAAAACGAACTTTGGAATCCGGCCGATCGACAAGAACACGCAAGACTTCAAACAGTTTGGGAGATCGCTGAATTTCGTCAATAACTACAAGTCCCTCAAGCCGTTTTAGAGCCAGCATTGGATCCTGAAGCCTCGCGATATCTTCAGGGTTTTCAAGATCGAAATAATTAACATTTTCCTTAAGCTCTGAAACAAGCGTACGGGCAAGCGTTGTCTTTCCTACCTGTCTAGCGCCGACTATACCAACTACTGGATGCCTGGAAAGCAAATCGGATAAAGTTCTTAAATGCCCTTTTCTCTCTATCATATTATTAGTTTGCATTGAAATCTCGGTGTTGTCAACAGATATTTCAAGAATAGCAATGAAT
>DAOWMJ010000028.1 GCA_030643145.1 Candidatus Latescibacterota bacterium
CCCAGACTAACCAAATATCACGATATTGAAATAAAAGATAAAGATATACTTATTGTTGAAGATATTATTGATACAGGATTGACTTTAGCTTTTATAATAAAATACCTGCAATCATTTCACCCCAAAAGCATCAAAGCCTGCACATTTATTGATAAATATGAACGCCGAGAAGTAAATATAAATATAGATTTTAAATGTCATGTTGCCGAAAATGGGTTTTTCGTTGGCTATGGCCTGGATTTTGCAAAGAACTATAGAGCATTAAAGGGCTATAGAGCATTACCTGATATTTATCATTTGAATTTATAACCAACGGGGTATCCCATGATTATCACCTATTACAAAAACGGCAAAACCGGTAAAATAGACTGGGCGATATTCTTCGCGAGTTCCGAACGAGAGATTAAAAACAATCTGAAGATGGCGCTTAAAACGTACAAAGGAACTATGGGTGAAAAGGGAAGAATTAATTGGATTGTGCCGCCGAGAAAAATAAAGAGGATCAATTTGGAAACGAAACTGGCAACGGTCTGGAGGGAAAACAAGAAAGAAAGAGCCATAGTAATGAAAGCTCCTTTCGGTCTTATCGGCAAAGGAATAAAATGGATCAAGGTTGATGGAGCAAAAACCTCGAATTATACAAAAGCGGGACCAGATATTCTTGTACCCATCGAAAGAGCGGCAGAGAATAAAGGGGATTCCATCAGAGTTGAGGGTGAATTCACAAATGGAATATTGTTTGTCGGGGAAACAATGAGTATAGCTGAAAAGATGGAATCGCTGGAAACGATTCCTGATAATGGCAGGTTGCCACAGAGTTTTATGGAGCTCTATCCAAACCCTTTCGTAGAGAAGGTTAATGTCGTTCTCCGTATTCAAAGGTCCTCCGACATAAAATTTTTTAATTCCACGGAAATATTTGCCGGAGAGGGTATAGTACGAATATATGATGTAAAAGGGCTGCTCGTTAGGAATCTTTTTGAAAATAAGCTTCTCTCCCCCGGTGAGTATTCAGTTTTTTGGGACGGAAGAGACAAGAACGAGAAACTAGTAGCCCCGGGCGTATATTATTGCAATCTCCAGATAGGCAGTAGAACATTAACAAAGAGAATCGTTCTCCTTAGGTAATTATGGGTTTTTACAGATCATCGGATGCCCCGGAAGAACGGGCCTTGCTGGTCGGAGTGAAACTTCCAGGATCAACCCTGCATAGAGAAAAAACAAATCTGGAGGAACTCGAGGCTCTCACTAAGGCGGCGGGCGCCGATGTTGCCGGAACGGTTATTCAACAAAGAACGCGATTGAACGGAGCTACCTACGTAGGTAAGGGCAAATTACAGGAAATAAAGAGCAGGATAAATGAGAAAGGTGTAAACCTTGTTATTTTTGATGATGCCCTTACTCCGGGCCAGGCAGGAAAGATTGAAACAATTCTGAAAGTTAATGTTATTGATAGAACAGAGTTAATCCTTGACATTTTTTCAAAACGCGCAAGAAGCAAACAAGCGAAACTTCAGGTGGAAATCGCTCAGCTGACGTACGCTCTTCCCAGGCTTAAAAGGTTATGGGACCATCTTTCCAGACAGGTAGGGGGAATAGGAACAAGGGGGCCTGGCGAGAAGCAGCTGGAAGTTGACAGAAGAAGGCTGAGAGATAAAATATCCCATTTAAAAAGGGGGCTTGAAAAGATAAACAAAAGCACCCTGGAGAGGCGCAAAAAGAGAAAAGAGCTTTTTAGTGTGACAATAGTCGGATACACGAATGCCGGGAAATCCACTCTGTTGAACAGGCTTGCCGGAAGCGATGTATATGAAAGCAGCAAACTCTTTTCCACCCTTGATTCGACAACACGAAAGGTTGAGAGTATAAAAAATTTCCCGGTTTTATTCACAGACACAATCGGGTTTATCAGGAAGCTCCCCCCCTATCTGGTGGCAAGTTTTAAAAGCACACTTCTTGACGTAGAAGAAGCTGATTTACTTCTGCACGTTATCGACGTGGCAAAGCCTTCTTTTAAGGAGGAAATCGAGGTTGTAAACGATGTTTTAAGCGACATATTTAAACAAGCTTCGAAAGGGGAAAGAAGGGACACAGAGGTTCCCACAAGGCTTGTTTTTAACAAGATAGATTGCCTCGAGGATAAAGGATTGGCGAGGAGACTTAAAAAGGAATATCCGGAAGCGATTTTAACAAGCGCCGCGACCGGGGCCGGCGTGGAAGATATCCTTAAAGAAATCGAGATTTATTCAGAAAGGGACAGGGTCAACATAGAGGCGACGATCCCTTTGTCCGATGGAAAAACGATAGCCTTACTTGAGAAGGTCGCGGAAGTAACGAAAACAGAAATCTCGGACGACTTTATCAGAATAACCGCTATGGTCAAAAGAGGCTATCTGCCTCTCCTTGAAAAAAAGAGCAGGGTGCGTTTGTTGGGGGTTGTCAGACAAGGTTGAGAAATGCCTTTTATTCTTTAAAACGAAGAGCGCCATCCTTCACTATAACATCTGGAAATTTTTCCGCGAGAGATTCTCTAAGTTCGGCAACGTCGGAAAGGGTAGCTTTGTTCTCGTAGCTTTTGTCAAGTTGGACAACAATAAATCCGGCTAATAGAACGAAAGCGAGAGGAACAATAAAGGGAATAAAACGACGCCATTTTCTATGTGACACCAGTCTGGAACAATATACCGCCCCCGATGAAATGACTACGACAAAACCAATCGAAACCAGGTAAAGATGGCGGATGTTAAGCCAGTCGTTGGGAAACTGAAAGAAAGCAAAGGGGAGAATCATGATATAGGTCCAGGTGATAAAGAAGCGAATTGTACGATTCCCGAAAACGAACCCGAAGAAGGAGTAAGAAACCACAGTTAAAACGATTAAAATGCGTATTTCTGTGGCAAGACGATAGATTAAAATCACGACGGGCCCGGATGTGGATACAAGATGAGAGGTGTGAACGGGAAATATCATCCGTACCAGGTAATTGACAACATTTTTCATGGCGTAGTAGAAGAATTTGAAAACCCCGGGGTTTTCAGAGTAGAGGCGAGGGGGACAGTGAAACAAGAGAGTTTTAGCGATTATTGCTCCCGCGACAATAACAAGAAAGATAATAAACGCGGGATTCAGAACGCGTTTTTTAACCTGTCCTTTACTATGGAAGAAATAATTAAAAGCCAGGAAGCAACCGAGAATGGAAAAACTTGTACTCTTTGTGAACATCGAAGCGATAAAGAAAATCAGAGAGAGGAAAAACCAGAGGGACAGGATTCTTCCATTATTTTTCATTTCGTTTTTTAAATAAAACAGCATAGTAAGAAGGGTAAGAGTCGTAATCATAAGGTCTTCAAATCCCGACGCTATCATAACGACTTTTCCGTAGTTCCCGACCGTGAAAACGAACAGCAGCCCGGAAAGCAAAGCTACCGTTCTGTCCCGAAGCAGTGTGTTGACCAGTAGATAAACAAGAAAGGAGTTCAGGCCGTGAAGGATAATATTAAACAAAAAATAGCCTTTAGGGTTGAAAAGAAAAGATTTAAAGAGGAGATAATGAACAGAATAAACGAGGGGTTGAAACTTGAAAGGGTATTCACTGCTGAAAGCTGCCGATAAATCGGTTCTCATCTCCAGGCTGTTTTGAAGTGTAATAAAATCAAAGCTGTGCCAGAAACCGTTGTTAAGATTCAGGCTGAAAAAGAGCAGGCTTAGCAACAAAAGAGAGAGAAGAATTAGAATATTACGTTTCACGGTATGTAAAAACACCTTTCTTTCGGATTTAGTCCTCCGGCAACATCTATTTATTATAACACTATTCACTCTGGAATTTGTAGAAAAATTCCAGATACACGGGTTTAACTTTCAACAATTCCCCTAGGGAAAGAACCTCGACAAAGGATCAAAGGCTATTCCTGTAAAAAGAGATTGGCAAGGACCTTCGAGTCATCCACCATGTTCTTGATAAATTGGTATTCATTTGGTTGGTGGCAGACATCCGCGATGCTCGACCAGACGACAGCGTTGTAGCCAAGACGACGGAAAAAAGCGGCGACCGTTCCGCCGCCTATACCGATGATCTCGGAATCAACATTTCTTACCTCTTTAATCGCTTTTGAGAGAGCAAGCACTACGGGGGCGTCAGGCGGAGTGGCAGGAGCCGCTTCGTCGCTCTGAGCCGTATTTACCGATATCTCCACATTGAACTCGGTTTCGATATCTCCCGCGACCTCTCTAATTGTGTTTCTGACATCGTCAAGCTCGATCCCCGGAAGAATGCGCATATCAAGGTAAAAGATATCTTCTCCGGGTATCGTGTTTATGTTTGGAACATTGGGTTCTTTCTTTGTCGGTTCGAAGGTATTGTTCGGCGGATCAAAGAGCTCGTCTGTCTGGTTGTAGATTTCCGCGAGGCGTAGATCAAGGCGGGCTGTCAAATGAGCAGCGGCTCTGTGCGCGTTAACTCCCTTGTCGGGCTCGGAAGCGTGGCACGATTTCCCGGTTGTCTTGATTTCAAGCCAGAGAATCGATTTTTCCGCGACTTCGATTGTTTTTCCATCGGGGTCGCCGGAATCCGGGACTATGATGAAATCATCTTTTCCGAAAATGTCGGAATTTTCAAGGAGGTACTCTATCCCGTGTTTACTGCTGGTTTCTTCATCGGAGACAAGAGCCAAAGCTATGTCAAAGGGCAGCGGAATACCGAGTTCGCGTATGGCTTTAAGGGCAAAAAGAGGAGGCACGATACCCTGATGATCATCTTCAACACCGCGTCCGAATATCTTGCCGTCTTTGACTTCAAGCGAGAACGGGTCGGTATCCCATTTGGTCAGATCCCCGGCGGGGACAACGTCTATATGCGCCATTACCCATATTTTCCTGTCGCTTGACGCCCCTTTTATTGTTGCGGCTATATTGGGCCGGGTGCCGGCAGACACGCGTTCATCGGGGGCGTCATAATGATCTATCGAGTCGAATCCGACCTCTTTGCGCATCCAGCCTTCCAGAAACTCAGCCTTCTTTGTTTCCCCGTCTCCGCCGTTGTCCGGGCCTAGCGCCGGGATGGCGACAAGCTGTCTTTGAAGCTCAACCATCTCGTCTTCATAGCTGTCTATTTTTTCATATATTTTGTTCAGAATCTCGGAGTTCATAGCGGTCTTCCTTTATTCGCAAAATCATTAAGTTAAAAGCCTTGATTAATTAACTCTTAACATCAGATTGTACGGCCGGTCAAGCTCTTTCTTGCCCGATCTACCGGGGATTTCAATCTCTTTTCTTCATAGAACTAAAGAAAAACCCGGCTGTAAAGTATTCAGATTACTCGACAACCGGGTTCTTTAAACCCTACAAGTACTTAAAAAAGATAAGCACTATCTAAGCAGAATCATCTTCTTCATCTCGGTAAATGAAGGTGTGCTTAGACGGTAGAAGTATACACCGCTTGCTACATTCGTCGCTGTCCACTCGCTTGACTGAAATCCAGCGCCGAGGGTTTTATTAACGAGCGTTTCTACCAGTTTGCCCTGCACATCGAAAATTTCAAGCCTGACATGGGTTTTTTCAGGCAGATTGAATTTGATGGTAGTTACAGGGTTAAACGGATTGGGATAGTTCTGCGCGAGTGTGTAGCTTTTCGGCGTTTCCCCTCTCCCGGAGAGAATTCTGCTCTCGCTGCTAAATACGCCGCCGCTCTCACACGACTTGGTAACGGCATTGGCGGCAGAGTCGTAAGTATAACCGCTCAGAATGACGTTAGTTACTTCGAAGCAGAAATCTGAGACCGCGTCTTTGGTTCTATCAGAGATCAGGCTCGCGACTCCGTCTGAACCGGTGAGAGCATTCTTGATGTTGGTGTTTGGTTCGTTAAAGAAACCGTACACAGCAGCGTTAGCAACCGGCGAACCGTTTTGATCAACCACAGTGACCGAAGCGTTTCCGTAAAGGTTTCTTCCGTTAGCGCTCCTTCCTACTGCTATAGCACTGATGTGAACGGAACTCGTTGAACCGTCAGTGACCGTGATGTAACCGGTCTTCGTCTCCGTGTAATTGCCGTAGGCGTTTGTGGCCGTAAGCGAAACCGTGTAAGTGCCGACACTTGTATATTCGTGGCTCGGATTCTGGGCGGTTGATGTGCCGCCGTCGCCGAAGGTCCAACTCCAGGATGTAGGTGATCCCGTTGAAATGTCGGTAAAGCTTACCACCAGAGGGGCCGCTCCGGAAGTGGGCGAACCACTAAAATTCGCTATCGGAGGAGATGAACCGGCAACAACCTCTATGTACATTTCGTCTATTATGATATCGTCATTGGAGGTTCCTCCCCAGACCCTTCGAGTATCTGTTACCCTTACGGTCAGCACGCCGTTTGTACTGGCAGGCATGGCAACCGAATACACTTGCTCAGTGGCGCTGGCAACCGTTACAAGCGAATTGTAGTTCACGCCATCGGTTGAATACTCGAACAGGAAATTGTCTCCATCCGAGCTGTTCGGCCTGTACGCTTCGAGGTAGAAGGTAACCTCCGTCCCGGAAGGAATATTGAAATCCCACTTGTGTTCAAGATAGCTGTAGGTTTTTCTCGGATGTCCGGTGTAAGCAACCTCGGTGATTGTCTCATAAGTGTTATCACTTGTGAGAATGTTTGCATAGCTGCCGCTGACGTTACCGGTGACAGGAATATCGGAAAGCGCGTAGGCCTTCTCAGCCTGGCCCTGCTCGGTTACGGTAATGTAATCGAGCTTCGTCTCCGTGTCGCTGCCGTAGGCGTTTGTGACCGTAAGCTCAACTGTATAAGTTCCCATTGTTACGTATTCATAAGATGGGTTCTGCGCAGTCGATGTTCCTCCGTCACCAAAGTCCCAACTCCAGGAGGTGGGATTATTGGTCGACGCATCAGCGAAGGTTACAGTCAGAGGAACTTCGCCTGAGGTGGGTGAGCCGGTGAAAGCCGCGACGGGCGGATTGCTAGGCTCGGTAACTGAAATATAATCGGTTTTGGTTTCCGTGTCGCTGCCGTAGCTGTTACTCACAGCAAGAACGACCGTGTAAGTGCCGGCGCTTGTATATTCGTAGACCGGATTCTGAGCGGTTGATGTGCCGCCGTCGCCGAAGGTCCAGCTCCAGGAAGTGGGGCTATTCGCAGAAGCGTCGGTGAAAGTCACCGTCAGGGGAACGTCGCCCGAGACAGGAGCTCCGCTGAAGGCCGCAACAGGAGCTGTGCCGCCGCCCTGGGCTTCGAGCACAGCGGCATATACATTGACCTTGCCGTGGCCATAGTACTGATCCCACCCGGAGGCGCCAAGATCGGTAGCGGTGCCTTCAAGTATATTTCGCACTTCAGAGGGGGACATCGAGCCGCCGCCCGCGGCTATAACCATAGCGGCGGAACCGGTAACGTGCGGCGCCGACATAGAAGTGCCTTCATAGAAATAATATCCGAAATCGGTAGGATCGTTCTGGGCAAATGTTTGCTGCAGAACTCCATCGCCGTAACCGTCGCCGTTCTGGTCAACATCGATGTCACCGCCGGGGGCGCAGATATCAATTGTTGATCCGTAGCTGGAATAGCCGGCAATTTCATCATCGTATCTGGTAGCCGATACCGATATACATTGACTGTAAGCCGCCGGATATTGCGCCAAAGGCGTGCCGGCGTTACCGGCAGAGCATATGATAGTCACGCCATTGTTATACGCATATTCCACGGCGTTCTGGAGAGTTGAAGATCCGATACTGCCGCCCAGACTCATGTTGATAACATTGCAGCCGTTGTCGGCGGCATATATAATTCCCTCAGATATGTCGGTGACATAACCGCTGCCGGAAGAATCCAGCACTTTGATCGGCATTATGGTGGCATTGAATGCCACTCCGGCGCATCCCAGGTTGTTATTGGTCGTCTGCGCTATAGTTCCGCATACATGTGTTCCATGAGCGCCGTCATCATTGGCATGGGAATCGTTATTAACAAAATCGTATCCTGCCACAAAATTGGTCCCGGCCAGATCGGGCGCCTGCAGAAAAGAACCGTAATTTTCATAGGCGATACCTGTATCAATGATCCCGATAATGACGCCGGATCCAGATGTGATATCCCACGCTAATTCGACGTTTATCGCCGGCATGTGCCATTGATAAGGATTGTAGTAGGTGTCATTGGGGATCATGTGAGCGTGATATATGTAATTAGGTTCGGCGTATTCTACATTCGGGTCGGACTTGTATTCATTTATTATATCTTCAACCGTCTTTCCCGAAGGTACTCTAAGACGATTTACGCCGGTATAGCGGCCGGTGGACATTATTGTTGTCCCACTTCTCAAGATTACTCTTGAGCTGTTCTTGAATTTGACAAGAACCTCGTCCTTGGCGTATTCGACGCCTGATACCACGTTCAGTTTCTTTACTTTAAACTCGGTCGCCGAGTCGGCAGTACTGAAACTGAATGTGACAATAAGGCAGATTGTCAGGATCAAGGAGATTGAAATAAGTATTCTTTTCATATTTTGTAACTCCTTTTCAAAAAACAAATAAAAAGACCCCTGATTAATGATTTGTTATTAATACGATTCTGTAGCTGCTTTTCGTGAATTTGACAATGATTCAACCAGGCGTATAAAGATAAACTTCCTCAATCTTTGTAACAAAATCCCCCTTTAAGAGCGAGAAATAACGCGGCGCGGTGTCTACCGCCATTAAAAAATATAAAGTAGGCGGTAAAAATACAAACAGGCCGGAGAAGAAAATAGGGGACAGCTTTATTATTACCCCTGGTTTTTCTCAGTGAATAAAAAACACCCCCATAGTTTGTGTTATTCTGTTAGTGGAAAACAATTTAAAGGTGGTTAATTTCCGGCCCGATTACCCCCTTTCAATCTTAAAGCCCCCGTCGGACGAAGATAAGCGTCCACACTATCTGGTTAACGTAACCCCTTTTGGGGGTACGTTAAGTGTTTTATATATTGCAATATTGGGACCAAAATACCAGAGCGCACTTATAAGTGCCGGCGCATAATTATATAGCCTGGAACGAAACCGTTAACTGCCTGCAACAACAGAAAATAGCCGCGCAATGGACTAGATCTAACTATGATTGCATTCAACCTTTCGGAGGGCTTAAGCAAGAGGAAGCAGGTGTGCCGTATAAGACAACCATCTCCGAAAAGGCGTGTAACTTATGCAATTAACTCGCGTTATGACGTGAAACACAATGAAACACAATGAAAGACAATAAAACAACCCGGCGGGCCACTTGACAGTTCAACTCAGGGTAGTGTATAATGACATCCACCATTATGCAGTGGAGCGCATCATGAAAAAAAATCAGAAGCAGACTGATTTTACTTTTTGTTCTGTTTTTAATGTCCGCCGCGCTTTTTCTCTCCGGAAGAACAGAGGCGAGGAATTTAAAAGAATTCAAAATAATAGTGATATGTTCTTATGGCCGAAACAGAAAAATTTATTACAGCGATAAACGGATTTCTTGAGAATAAAGAGTATAAAAGAGCTCTTGAGGAAATTGAGGGTATCGAGTCATCAAACTCTTCACTTTTATACCCTTTGGATATAGCCCCTCTTAATGGGGGCGGAAAAATGAGACTTCTCGCCGCCAGGGTATACTACCACAATCAGATTTACGATAGGGCGGCAGAACTTCTTGAAGGTCTGGAAAAGGGATATCCTGATATAACAGCAGAGAAAGATTTCATCTTTCTGAGATATCAGCTTCTGCTGATAAAAGAAAACCCGGAAAGCGCCATACGATTCCTTGAATCCTTAACAGCTGACATTCAATCCGGGGAGACAGCTTTCTTTATTAAATTTTGTATGGGAAAAGCCTATTTCTGGAAAGGCGACTATCATGCTTCGAATATCCATTTTCAAGCCTGCCGTAAGCACTATTCGTCCCAACCAGATTATTTGATGCTTGGAAATGTGCTTTACATGCTTGGCTATACGGCTTTTCAGAGATCTTTCTTTGAAATCGCGGAGACATACTACGCCAAGGCGCTCGAGAATTACAGATCTATAGGGAACAGGGAACAGATCGCGGCCACACGGCATATGAAGGGGATTCTTGATTATAAAACGGGAAGATATTCGGTCGCTGAGAAGAATCTTCTGGCAGCCGCAAAATATTACATTAAATCCGGAAACAGAACAAGAATGGCAGAATCATATATCGCCAGAGGAAGACTTTCTATATTTACTGGAAAGCTTTCCAGAGGAAAAGAACTTATTAGTAAAGGATTAAAGATTGCCGAAAAAACGGAACATAAACGGGGGATTGCCCTTGCGTGTGAATGCCTCGGGGAGATAAGGTGTCTTGAAGATGAACATAATGATGCTTTTTTATGGCTCGAAAGGGCACGGAGTATAGCATTTGATATAGCCCCTCGCGGCGATATCATGCTCGAGGTGAGCCGGCGCACAGGAGATCTATGTATTGCCGCCGGAGAGTTGGAAAATGCCGAAAAAGAGCTGTTAATCTCTTTAAAATTGGCCGAAGGCCTTCATGACAGGTATGAACTGGGGGCTACGCTACGGGCGCTGGGGATTCTTGAAGCAAGAAAAGGAAACCTTGATCTGGCTCGCTCATATTTCAGAGAAGCCGTTATGACTCTTCGGCTTATCAAGGAAAAATTTGAGTTGGCAAGGACCCTTCAGGCTGCCGCGGAAGCCTTTCTGGAATATCCTGCCAGGGTTGAGATAGACGGCGAAGAGGTAATGGAATTGGTTCGAGAGGGGAAAAGGCTGGCAGTTGAGGCGTCACAGTTGTTTGATTCCCTGGAGCTGAAAAAGAGAAGAAACGAATGTTTGGATATTATAGGCAAACTGGAGGGTATGGTCTGTGAGCGGGAGGGTATTTCAAAAATTGACAATGTTTTGTTTGAAAAGCGCTGGTTGTATGAAGGTTTTCTTGTAGCCAGATCCTCCCATCTTCGAAAAACTGCGGCTAAGGTTATAAATATCGCGCCGAGCGGAATTCCAATTCTCATAACGGGAGAAACGGGAACCGGCAAGGAAGTTATCGCGCGACTTATTCACAAGTTAAGCGGGCGGGCTGACGGGGCTTTTGTGGCTGTGAACTGCGCGTCTGTCGCGGACCAGGTTTTCGAAAGCGAACTCTTTGGCCACAGGAAAGGGGCATTTACCGGCGCAGAGCGTGACCATACCGGGCTTGTAATGCGGGCGTCAGGAGGAACACTTTTCCTCGATGAGATTTCGGAACTTTCTCTTCGGCAACAGGCAAAACTGCTCCGGGTGCTTCAGGAGGGAAAGGTCCGCCGGGTTGGCGAGTCGATAGAGCGGGATGCCGATGTCAGAATAATAACCGCCTCTAACCAGAATATAACAGGGCTTCTCAGGTCGGGAAAATTACGAAAAGACTTTTATTACCGGATTAATGTTGAATCGATTACACTTGAACCTTTAAGAAAGCATCGAGAGGATATTTATCCGCTTTTCAGTTTCTACATGAACAAGTTTGGTTACAATGCGGGGATAGAAGCGGATCTATTAAGACTTCTTGAATCGTATAATTGGCCGGGCAATGTGCGGCAGATTGTAAGTTTGGCAAAGGTTCTCTCTTATCGATGCAGGAACAAAAGGATAATAAGGAAGAGTGATCTTCCCGCCAGGATCAGAAAACAGCACATTATCGGCCCGGGGATTGATATACCCGGGGAGATGAAGCTTCTGAAAATCCGTCCCATACCGACAATAGGATTGACTAAAGATCCTGAGGATGTGAAAAAACTTTTAATCTCCACCCTTCTAACTATGGGAGGAAACAAATCGGCTGCCGCACGGGAACTCGGCATCTCACGCAGTACAATCTACCGCGCAATGAAGAAGCTCGACCTAACATGATACGACCTCCGGGACAAGGTGGCAATGAACACAGAAGCTGTTTTTGATATGGATAAAAGTGGACATAAATCAAAAATAGTCCGGAGGCGGGATTGCTGGAGTTTTACTGGTGCCGCCGGGTTGGGAATTATCGGAACATTGAGAAGTTTCGGGGTCGACGGAGTAACCTTTCCGGCAGTGGCTTTCCTCGCGGGGGCTGGAGTTTTAGCTCTTTTGCCGATGATTCGGTTGTTTGGGGAGAGTGGGTTTTCGAAAGAAAACCGAAGAACGGTTATTGCCGTTATTTTCGCGGCACATTTTATAGGAACGCTTTTTTTCTTTCCTCCCGAAGATATGCTCAACAATCGCCCTGTTGTGACGCTTGACCATGCGGTACATTTTTATCAAGTCGAAAGGTCGAAGGAGGTTTTCCGGGATTCTTTCAAGTTTCACACATATGATCCCTTCTTTATGGCAGGATATCCGGGGGGAACAATATTCGACATTGACACAAAGGGCGCGGAACTATGGTGTTCACTACTTCGTTTTGTTGATACGGCAAGAGCGTTAAAATTATTTATTATTCTCGGTTATCTCCTTATAGTTTTCACAGTTTATTCCGGGTGCAGGCGCTTAGGGTACGAATTTAAAGAGGCTATCTACGCGTTACTTCTATTTCTTGCCTATTGGCACTGGGGAAGGCCGTACGCCGGAGATTTTCGTTACGCGGGAATGTTTGCTTATCTTTTCGTTTCACACCTTTCCTTTTATCTTGTTGGGCTGTTCAGGTCATTCTTAAGGGAGGAACCATCAAAGAGGTTCTATTTCTTCGGACCACTGGCATTTTTTATTCATCCGACAGCGGTTGTATTTTTGCCGATTTCGTTTATTACGCTTTTTTTCGCCGAGCGTTTTTTTTCACCGCGAAAACGCGCATACATGAAATGGACAAAACGCCTGTCGGCAAGGATGGCGGTTTGGAGTTTCCTTGTAATAGCACTCAACGCTGTTTGGCTTATTCCATTTTTTCAATATATAAAAATCAAAATTCCATCTGAAACTTATTTCCAGATTGCTGGATTCGGCAGGCTTGTCGCGGCACTTATTAAACCGGGAAATTTACCCGCGCTTTTTCTTCTTGTTTTATCGGGTATTGGATTTGTACGGCTTCTCAGACAAAGGAGGGTTATTGAAGCTGCCGCTCCCGCGGTAACGAGTGTGTTCCTTCTTATTATTGCCGGATTTGGTATTTATTTGCCCGTGTTTGATCAGATGGAACCGGGCAGGTTTTTGATGCCGGCGTTTCTTTTTATGACGCCCCTTGCCGGCACAGGATTCGCGATGTTGATCAGAGAATCAAAAAGAATATTTCCCGCCCGGCGTCTTTTTTTGGCGGCAAAAACCACTGTAGTTATTATCCTTCTGCTATCTTCTCCGGTGTTAGTGTTGATTTCATCACGGGAGTATTACAAACATACTCTAAGCTCATCGTTTACGCCGGAAGTAGACAAACTGCTTGAAGCGCTCACGCGGGAAACAGACAATTCCGGCCGGTTGATGATCGAAGACGATCCCGCGCGGATATACGGGAATTGTTATCTTGCCTCGATCGTTCCTTTGTTTACAGGTGTCGAACAGATTGGAGGGCTTTACCCAAGAGCGTTTATAAAACACAATTTCGCAAACTTTACGAGTTTTCAA
>DAOWMJ010000173.1 GCA_030643145.1 Candidatus Latescibacterota bacterium
ATAAAAAGCAGGATATCACTCTTTAACTATCTTCTTTTTCCTGTTTGATTACTTCGCGTCCTCCATAGTATCCACAATTCGGGCATACCACGTGAGGCGGCTTCGGCTGGTGACAATGAGAACAGGTTGATATAGTCGGAGCCTCGAGCTTCCAGTGAGTTCTACGTTTTCTTTTCTTGGCTTTCGAAGTCCTTCTCTTTGGTACTGCCATTTAATCTCTCCTTAACTCATTAAAAAAGAATATTATTTACTCTTATCATTCAGTAATCCTTTTAAAGGAGCCCACCTTGTATCGATTTTTTCCCTTTCGCATCCACACTCTTCAACATTCAAATTGGCTCCACAGACCGGGCATAGCCCCTTACAATCTTCACTGCACAATATCCTCATCGGTATACCGAGCATTACGGACTCCTTAACCCTGGGGAAAATATCGTAGCAGTACTCATCCTCACTGCTTAACAATACGAAATCACTTTCACCCTGGTCCTGGTGGTCTACATTAACATTTTCCCCCCGCTGAAATATAACCTCAATATATATACTTACCCCTGAAACACAATCCTCAAGACATCTTCCGCACTTACCATGAAACTCACACTCCACATCCGCCTCGAGCAGATAACGGCTGCCCATCGAAGTAACAACCGCGTTTACTCTAGAATCACATTTCAGCGAGCCGGACTCGTGCTCTGGCAATTCAAAGCTTTCCTCAAATGTAAAATTCTCCCGCCCCGTTACCTGTCCAAGCTTCAGTTCCATCTTTGGAAAATCATTACCCATAAAGCGATTATTCTAAGCTCCCGAAAACACTATAGCAAGTTCTTTTTCCGCCGATTCGGAAGAATCAGAAGCATGTACCGCGTTTTCCTGCAGACTAGTTCCGTACATGTATCGGATAGTACCGGGGTTTGCTTCCTGCGGGTTTGTTGCTCCCACTAGTATTCTCAAGAGCCGGATACTATTCTCTTTTTCGAGTTCCAGGCCAATAACACTGCCTGAAGTAATATAGGAAATCAGGTCACTAAAAAAAGGCTTATCTTTATGCATCGCGTAAAAACGCTCAGCCTCTACCTCTTCAAATCTGAATTGCTTCATTCTTGTTATATTAAAGCGGTTCATTATAAGCAGATCAATTATCGCTCCCTGGTTTCCACACTCAACCGCTTCAGGTTTAATCATCAAAAATGTCTTCTCCAAAGCCTTACTTCCTTTCGCAACCCTTTAACTCACACATTGCTAACTATTAAGAATGCACGCTGTTACAGTGCTCAGTTAATAAAATAGATTATTACTTAATATAATCCTTAAGAATATCCTTAAGATCCGGACTCCCTATTTCATCAAGTTCATATGAGACCCTTACGGTCTGTTGTGGAATATCAATAATTCTACTCAGATCAATCGGTGTTCCAATTACAACTGAATCGCAGTCCACCTTGGAAATAGTAGTTTCCAGATCTTTAATCTGTTCTTTGCCATACCCCATCGCCGGCAGCAAAATTCCAATCTCAGGATAACGTTCGAATGTTCTGGCTATCCTGCCTGTCGAATACGGACGGGGATCGACAAGATCGGAAGCTCCGTATTTAAGGGCCGCCATTACACCGGCGCCGTATTTCATTCCTCCGTGCGTAAGAGTCGGGCCATCTTCTACACAAAGCACCCTTTTGTCTCTTATCGCGTCGGGATCGTCCACGCTGAGCGGTGAAGCCGCGTCAATTACAATCGCGTCAGGGTTATAGAAACTTATACTATCTCTGACATCTTCTATACCTTCAAGGTCCGCGGTGTCAATCTTGTTAATAACAATAACATCAGCCATCAGTAAATTCGTAAACCCGGGATAATAACCAACCTCATCTCCGGGTCTGTGAGGATCAACAACAACTACGTTAAGATCCGGTTTATAGAACGGCAAATCGTTGTTACCGCCATCCCAGAGTATTATATCCGCCTCTTTCTCGGCTTCCCGCAAAATGGCTTCATAATCGACGCCGGAGTAAATAATTACGCCGCTTACGATGTGAGGTTCATATTCTTCCATTTCCTCTATGGTGCACTTGTGTTTTTCAAGATCCTCCAGGGAACCGTACCGTTGAACACGCTGCTTTACAAGATCTCCATAGGGCATAGGATGTCTTATAGCGACAACCTTCTTGCCCGCTTCAATCAGAATTTCCGCTATTTTTCTTGTCGTCTGGCTCTTTCCACAACCGGTACGCACAGCACACACAGAGATTACAGGCTTGTTACTCTTTATCATTGTCGGATCCGCTCCGGCCATAGTAAAATGAGCTCCGCACGAATTAACAAACTGCGCTTTCTCCATAACATACTGGCTTGAAAGATCACTATAAGAAAAGAGCACTTCTTCAACATTCTCTTTGCTGATCAGCTCTCCCAATTTCTCCTCGGGATAAATGGGAATTCCATCCGGATAGAGTTCTCCCGCAAGCTCGGAAGGATATTTCCGATCATCGATATCCGGAATCTGAGTAGCGGTAAACGCTACTACTTCATATGACTCATTATTTCTGAAAAGAGTGTTAAAATTATGAAAATCCCTTCCAGCCGCACCCATTATTAAAATCTTTTTTCTCTTCATACCTACCTTGCACCTCCATATTATCCAAGTTCAAAAACTTCCCTGTTCAAACAAAATTACACTTTTCCTACTTTGTCCATTTCTTTATCAATTTACTTGTTGAATAACCATCCACCATTTTTACTCTTTTTACTTCTCCACCTGTTTGAAGCACAAAATCAGCTCCAACTATCTCTTCAAGGGAATACTCATCCCCCTTGACAAGTACATCCGGCTGTAATTTCTTGATTACTTCGACAGGTGTATCCTCCTCAAAAACAGTTACATAGTCGACACAATCGAGATGAAGGAGAACAAACGCCCTGTCATCTTCAGTCGTAAGAGGCCTTCCCGGTCCCTTCAGCTTTCTCAACGAACGGTCGCTGTTAATACCGACAACCAAGCACTCACCGAAGCTACGCGCCTCAGCGAGCAATGCTACATGCCCCCTGTGAAGGAGATCAAAGCAGCCATTCGTAAAAACCACTCTGCCGCCAGATTCTTTCTTTTTGATACCGGCAAGTTCATCGGGTTTTAAAATTCTATCTTCATTCTCATTCATAATATTAAGAAGTAAAGGAAGAAACAAGCTCTTTTACACTAACGGTGGCTGTGCCAAGTTCCCGAACAACCAACCCGGCAGCGATATTCGCCATCTCAATTGCTTCTTCAAGCTCGGCCTTTGCGGCAAGCGCAGCTGCCAAAACACTTATAACGGTATCACCCGCGCCGGTAACGTCATATACTTCGCTGGCCGTTGTCGGAAAATGCCGCGATTTATTTTGTTTGCTGAACAGAGTCATACCATCTTCCCCCCTTGTAATAAGAACGGCGTTTGCCTCAAGGTCTTCAAGAAGTGATTCTCCTACATCGATCAAATCTTTTTCAGACCTGATTCTCCTGTTATAAAACCCTCCCGCTTCATCCTTATTCGGCGTAATAATATAAGCTCCGTGGTAAAGTGAAAAATGTTTTTCTTTTGGATCAACAAGCAACGGTATTGATTTCTCCACACACAAACGCCTGACACTAGCCATCAATTTCTCCGTCACGACCCCCTTCCCATAGTCAGAAATCACAACTGCCCCAACATTTTCCAACACATCTTCCACCGCAATCAGCAGTTTGTCCAGTATCTCTTCCCCTATATCACCCTCAGATTCAAAATCTGCTCTTACCACCTGTTGATTATGGGCAACAACTCTAATCTTTTCCGTGGTTACCCTTGATTTATCTTCAATAAGATAATCGGTTGTAACACCGAGCTTCCTTATAAGATTTTGAAGTTCCTTACCCCTGTGTCCGTTTACACCCACAAGTGAACATTTTGATCCGAGTGAAACTAGATTCCACGCCACATTGGCCGCTCCCCCCGGCCTGACATCGGTTTTTTCCACCTTTACAACAGGAACCGGGGCCTCAGGGCTGATCCTCTCAACGAGCCCCCAGTAATACCTGTCGAGCATTATATCACCGATAACAGCGACAGATGAAATTTTGATCTTCTCCCCGATTTCCTGCAATCTTTCCCGATTCAATTCTGGCCTTTCTACCAACTATTCGCGAATGTTCCATTAGTAAATATATATTCTCTCATATACTTTAACTCAGCCGGACTGAAAAAATATAGCGTTAATTCCCCTTTCAATCAAGAAGAAGATAATTTAATAGATGGAACACATTATTTGTTGATAAATAATATTTATAAAATTTATCAGTAACTAGTGATTAGAATTTAATTAGTAAAATACCCATCTATTTTCATTACAATTGACTAACTGTCCGGTATTGCTTAATCTTATTAAAGACAGTGGGAATGGTCAATTGACCGCGACTTCTTTTTGTTTTTTCTTTAAGGTGCTTACGGCTTTTTAAAAACCCCGGAAATAAAAGTAATTTCTTTAAGGAAAGGAAAGTCATGAATAATAAACCGCAGCAAATCCCTATACAACTCGATGAAAAAGAAGCAGAGGGTATATATTCCAACTTCGTATTGACTTCTTATACCCCGGCAGAATTTGTTCTTGATTTCGCGAGAATGCTGCCTGGATTGAAGAAAGCTAAAGTTCATTCAAGAATAGTAATGACTCCCCAGTCAACGAAATCACTAGTAGCATTACTTAC
>DAOWMJ010000134.1 GCA_030643145.1 Candidatus Latescibacterota bacterium
ATACATAGCGATAATCGGGGAAGGTCATTTTAACCAGCGTTGTTTTTCCACTTTGCCTGGGCCCAAAAATTGTAACCACAGGATATTCCGAGGATGCCCGTTTTAGTTCTTTCATTATTCTACGGTTTATCATAAAGCCCTCCATTGCATATATTAATTATGCATAAATAGTATGCAATATTCAAGTACTATTTGAATATTACATAAAATTGACCTGATAATGTTTCCGGATTTGTGCTATAGCGTGCTTGATCATCTGTCTGGCCGTATCTTGATGATTGCAGTGTTTGTCACCACTTCTTAATACTGAATCAATCAGGAAACGTCTTTTCTCCCACCTGATGGGTTGACGGCGCGTCTAGCGCCATTTGTGTGTATTCCGGTGAAAGTTGCCACTCATTCCGGTTTTAACCTGCCTATACCAAAGTGGCAGGTTTGAATCAACGATTTGCGTACATTTTTCTCACAGATTCTCCTTTCAGTTTTAGTTTCCTGTTGTATTTATCATCCCGCAAAGAAGCTTCTTCGCACAAAGTGTGGGGTCACCTTGTCTATTCCTGTTCCCATATTTTATCAAGTTCACTCTTGACTTGCCGGGTGTTGTTTGTTATGTATAAATCCGCTAGTTTTTTAAGGAGGTTAGTGTTAGTGTACGCGATTGTAGATATTGCAGGAAAACAGATAAAAATTGAAAAAAACGAGAATATTCACGTCCCGCTTATAGATATGGAAGTCGGCAGTACTGTTACGTGTGATAATGTATTGTTCTACTCCGATGATAAGGGTGTAAGAATAGGCAGGCCCCATCTGGATGACGTTAAAGTAACCGCGGAAATTCTTGAGCATGGCAGGGATAAAAAGATTGTTGTCTTCAAGATGAAACGCAGAAAAAAATACCGCAGAAAAAGAGGGCATCGTCAGAAATATACTCTTTTGAAAATAAAGGAAATATCAGCTTAGAAAGAGTTAAGGAGAGGCTGTTATGGCACATAAAAAGGGTGTTGGGAGTTCCAAGAATGGTAGAGACAGTAACGCGAAGTCGTTCGGTGTGAAGAGATACGGGGGACAAGAAGTTAACGCCGGCACGATAATCGTACGTCAGAGAGGTACAACGATTCACCCTGGTCAGAATGTGGGTAGAGGAAGGGATAATACCCTTTTTGCCTTGATTGACGGTACTGTCAAATATGAAAGATTGAGTAAGAAAAGAAAAAAGGTGAGTGTTTACGTTAATTAACCTTTACGAATAATAGTAACAGCGAACCTTTGAAGAATCCTGAGCTTTGTAAATAGCTGAGGGTTCTTTTTTTTTGAGCAATTTGGAAATTTATGTTAGTCTTAGAATATTGAGGATTTCTTGTTGAAGAAATTTAATGATTATTTAGAAGTGCGGCAGGTTGATACTATTTAAAATTTCGGAGGTATTGTTATGAAACTCAATTTTCTTGGTCACGCCTGTTTCGAATTGATTCTTGAGGATGGGAGGAAGATCATTTTTGATCCCTATGAAGCTGGTTCTTATGATGGAGCGCTTGCCTATGGTCCCATCAAAGGAAATTATGATATCGCCGTGATAAGTCATAGTCACGCCGACCATCGCAGCGAGGATCTGATCTCGGGGATAAAAAATGTTGTTGAGAGCGAAGGCGATTTTTCATTCGATGGTGTTGAAATAAAGACTTTTCCAACATTCCATGATGAATCTGAAGGAAGCGAGCGTGGCAATAACCTGATTTCAATAGTAAAAACAGAGCGAATTTCTGTTGCTCATCTTGGCGATCTTGGTCACAACATTTCACCGGAGGATATCCCCGAGCTTGTAAATATTGATGTAATGCTGATCCCGGTGGGAGGGTATTTCACGATTGATGCCGCTGCGGCCCATAAAATAGTAGAGGAATTTAATCCATCGATTGTTGTGCCAATGCATTTTAAAACGGAGAAAGTGGCGTTTCCTATTGAATCAATTGAAAAATTTCTTGCGCTTGAAAATAAAGTTGAAAGAACGGGAGATAGTGAGTTAAATATCACGGAGGACATTTTGGGTGGGGAACAGAAAACGGTAGCGCTTAAACCCGCGCTATAATATTGTATGAAATGTTGAGTTGTGGCAGCATCGGCATATTAGTGGTTGGAGCTGACGAACTTAAGTTTATGCATCAATCGTCAGTGAATTACCTCGCGGATTTATTTTTTTTCAAGTTTAGCGGGAGGACAAGATGAGAGAAATTGAAAGCAGCAGAATAACAGAGGCTGTTGCCAAGCTTTGCATGGAGGCTAATTTTAAACTTGAGGATGATGTTCAGGAGAGTCTGGAAAAGGCTTATGAAACCGAGAAATCTCCTGTAGGGAAGGAAGTTCTTAAACAGATTCTCGATAACTCCCGGATTGCCTCAACAGAAAGAGTTCCGATATGCCAGGATACAGGTATGACAGTGATCTTCGCGGAGCTTGGGCAGGACGCGCATATCGTTGGAGGTGGGTTTGAAGACGCGATCAATGAAGGTGTTAAAAGGGGATACACAGAAGGATATCTGCGTAAATCGATCGTGGCCGATCCGGTAAGGGGGGGGAATACAGGGGATAACACCCCCGCCATTATTCATCTTGATCTCGTTATAGGTGACAGGTTAAAAATGTATATTGTTCCTAAAGGGGGGGGGAGTGAAAATATGAGTAGAATCGCGATGATGAAGCCGGCTGACGGAATAGAGGGAATAAAGAAATTTGTTGTCGATGGAGTTAGGGAAGCTTCCGGGAATCCATGCCCCCCGGTGACAGTAGGCGTTGGAATAGGGGGCAGTTTTGAAAGATGTGCCCTGCTTTCAAAGAAGGCTCTTCTAAGGCCTATAGGCAGTGATAACAAGGACCCCTTCTATGACAAACTTGAGAAGGAATTGCTTCTGCTTGTTAATAAAACCGGAGTCGGCCCGGCCGGCCTCGGAGGCACGACAACGGCTCTTGCTGTCCATATTGAAACCGCTCCGCGGCATATCGCTTCCTTCCCGGTCGCGATGAATCTCAACTGTCACGCCGCACGGCATAAATTTATTGAACTGTAAAAGTGACATTTCGTGTTTAAGGTATCAGGAGTTTTTTTAAGTTAGGTCAGAGGAAGGTAGAGAATGGCAGAATATTCATTAGAGACGCCTCTTAAGGATGAAGAGATAAAGAAACTGAAGGCGGGAGACAAAGTGTCTCTTTCAGGAATAATATATACGGCAAGGGACAGCGCCCATGAGCGCCTTGTAAAACTTATTGAGGCTGGTGAAGAACTTCCAATACCACTTGAGGGGCAGATAATTTATTATGTTGGCCCCGCGCCCACACCGCCCGGGAAGGCGATAGGTTCCGCGGGCCCGACGACAAGTTACAGAATGGATCCATACACTCCTCTTCTTATAGAGAATGGTCTTAAGGGTATGATAGGAAAGGGGGAGCGCACAGAGATGGTTGTGGATGCCATGGAAAAGGGGACAGCCGTATATTTTGCGGCGACCGGAGGTGCCGCGGCACTGATCGCGAAAAGTATCCTTTCTTCAGAGATTGTTGCCTACGAGGATCTCGGAGCTGAAGCCATAAGAAAGCTTGAAGTTAAATCTTTTCCCGTGATTGTCGCCCAGGATTGTCACGGCGGCAATGTTTATGTTGAGGGGCAGAAGAAGTACGCTGAATAAAAGGGGACAGGGCGTCAAAAAGATGTCACCCGTTCCAATGATTATGTGTGAGGTCTGAACAAAAACCAGCGCCCAGAGCGGTGTTTATCGGAGGGTGGTTTTGTTTTCACAAAAAGTTATTGCCGTCATCCCTGCTCGGTATGGTTCAACAAGATTTCCCGGAAAACCCCTGGCTTTGATTAAGGGTATTCCTATGATAGTGCGTGTATTCAGAAGGGCTTGTGATATACAAGGGGTCGAAAGTGTGGTTGTAGCGACTGATGACACGCGAATAGCCGATGTTGTGAAAGATGACGGAGGCCACGCGGTAATGACCGCAAAATCTCATAATACAGGGACTTCAAGGGTATGTGAAATTGTTTCAAACAATAAATGTGATATAGTTTTAAACATTCAGGGTGACGAACCGTTGCTGCCGGTTGACGGAGTCGAAGAACTTATAGGGGTTATGAAGGCTGACCCCTCGATTAAAATGGGAACCCTCGCGTCATTTTCGGATTCAAAGGCCGAGTTGTCCAGGCGCGATGTTGTAAAGGTTGTTTTTGATCTTGCGTGCAACGCTCTATATTTTTCCCGTTCGCCTATTGGAGTTTCTGATAAAGGTTTTTACCGGCATATAGGAATTTACGCCTACAGGAGATCCTTTTTACTCGATTATGAAAATCTTTCACGAGGACCGTTGGAAAATATTGAGTCTCTCGAACAGCTAAGAGCCCTCGAGAATGGCGTTGATATCAGAGTTGTAGTCTGCAGATCGGTTTCCGGAGGGGTTGACAAACCCGAAGATATAAAAAAGGTTGAAATATTTTTTGATAGCCAGTAAAGTGTTTTCAAGTAATTGTAATCCCTAAAAGGGCTGGAGAAGAGTGAACGGAAGCGTGAAATATATTTTTATTACCGGTGGTGTGGTATCTTCTCTCGGCAAAGGAATCGCGGCCTCATCTCTTGGATTGTTGCTCAAGCAGCGCGGCTTAAATGTTGTTCTTCAAAAATTTGATCCCTACTTGAATGTAGACCCCGGGACGATGAGCCCCTTTCAGCACGGGGAGGTTTTTGTCACCGATGACGGCGCTGAAACCGACCTTGATCTTGGTCATTATGAGCGTTTTACAGATAAAAACCTGAGCCAGAAATCGAATGTTACAACTGGGCAGATTTATGAGGCTGTTATCAACAGGGAACGCGGAGGCGGATATCTCGGAGGGACAGTCCAGGTTATTCCACATATAACGGATGAAATAAAAAGCAAAATAATGAGGGCGGCGGATGAGGATGGCGATATTGATATTGTAATAACCGAGATAGGTGGAACAACGGGAGATATTGAGGGGTTGCCATTTCTTGAGGCTATAAGGCAACTTCGTTTTGAGCTTGGAAATCAGAATGTTCTATATATACACCTGACTCTTGTTCCTTATATTAAAGCTGCTCATGAACTAAAGACAAAGCCGACTCAGCACAGTGTGAGGGGTTTAAGAGAGATAGGAATTCAACCCGATATCCTGCTCTGTAGATCTGAAAGGCCGCTGGAGGATGAGATAAGAAAAAAAATATCCCTCTTCTGCAATGTTGAGAAAGAGGCGGTTATAGAAGCCCTTGATGCTGATTCAATATACGAGGTTCCTCTGCGTCTGAGCAGTAAGGGGCTGGATAAAATTGTTATCGAAAAACTTGATATCGATTGCGCCGAACTGGATATTAGCTGGTGGGAAGAAATAGTTCACAGGATAAAATCTCCCAGCGAAACTGTTGAGATCGCGGTCTGCGGAAAGTATGTTCACCTCGTTGACGCCTATAAGAGTATCATAGAATCTTTTATTCACGCGGGAGCCGCTAACGATGTTAAAGTTAATATTAAATGGGTAAATGCCGAGATGGTTGAGAAAAATGGGGTGACAGAATATCTTTCCGATGTAGATGGCGTTTTGATTCCAGGGGGTTTTGGTGACAGGGGCATTGAAGGGAAAATATCAGCGGTTAAATATGCCAGGGAAAATGGAATTCCGCTGCTCGGCATTTGTCTTGGTCTTCAATGCGTTGTGATTGAGTTCGCGCGTAATGTTTGCGGGCTTGACGCGGGAAGTTCCGAATTTGATCAGGATGTCGAACATCCGGTTATAGATCTGATGCTTGAGCAGCGTAACCGGGCGAAGATGGGTGGCACTATGCGTCTTGGGTCCTATCCGTGTGAAATAGCAAAGGGTTCGCTGGCGGAGA
>DAOWMJ010000124.1 GCA_030643145.1 Candidatus Latescibacterota bacterium
ATTATGCCGGAGAATGCCCCAAAGGTAAAAGTTAACGCGGTTTCTGAATACGGAGCTAAGATTTATTTCTGCGCGCCTACACTTAAGGCTCGGGAAGAAAGGCTTGGTGAGGTTGTAAATGAAACAGGAGCCGCTTTTATACATCCGTATAATAACCCGCGGGTTATCGCGGGGCAGGGAACAGCGGCGCTTGAGCTTTTAGAAGAGATCACGGAACTTGACGCGTTAATTACTCCTGTGGGAGGAGGAGGTCTTCTAAGCGGTTCGGCTATATCAGCCGCAGCTCTATCGCCTCAAACAGCCGTAATTGGCGCTGAACCGGAAGGGGCGGATGACGCCTTTCGTTCCTTTAAATCCGGGAAATTAGTTCCATCGGTAAATCCCGACACAATAGCGGATGGGCTTCTTACTTCTCTAAGCGATCTTACATTCTCCATTACAAAAAGATATGTAAACGATATCGTCACCGTTAGTGAAGAGGGAATCATTCAGGCAATGAAACTTGTATGGGAGAGGATGAAGATTATTATCGAGCCTTCTTCTGCTGTTGCTTTGACCGTTCTGTTGGAAAAGGGTTCCAGTGTGCCGGGTGAGAGGGTCGGCATCATTCTATCCGGCGGCAATGTTGATTTAAACTCTTTGCCTTTTGGTAAAGAGCTTGAATAAATTGTTTTTTCTTTCCAATCTTTTTCTGCTACAGAACTGGAGTAATTACAGCTCAGAGTTGATTTCTCTGGCAGGATTGTTTCTACATCATGAAAGATAGGTTGCGTTTCCCTCGATCTTCTTAAAGATATCATAGCTTATCAAACCTGACCGCTGGAGCACATACTGTAGTGATGTTGATAGCACGCCGAAGCCGTATTTGACGCTTCGTCTGAAGGAAATAGATGAGGCTTCCTTGAAATAAACTGTCGGACATGAGATCTCACCGATTGTAAATCCGAAATAGAGGATCTGCGTCAGTATCTGGTTGTCGAAAACAAAATCATTCGAATTCGCGCCGAGGGGAAGATATTCAAGTACCTTCCTGCTGAATGCCCTGTATCCCGTATGGTATTCGGATAGTTTTGCCCCGAATATAATGTTCTGGAAAGCGGTCAGAAACCGGTTGGATACGTATTTATAAAGAGGCATTCCGCCTTTGAGGGCTCCTCCGCCGATTATCCTCGAGGCGAGGACGACATCGTACTGTCCGACAGCTATCATGGAGGCCATGGCAAGAATAAGTTTGGGTGTATACTGATAGTCCGGATGAAGCATTACAACGACATCGGCTCCGAGGGCAAGGGCCTCACGGTAGCATGTCTTCTGGTTTGCGCCGTATCCCTTATTAGTCAAGTGGACAATGGTCTGGATATTGAGCTTTTGAGCGATCTTGACGGTTTGATCACAACTCGCGTCATCTACAAGAATGACGTCATCGACGAATTCCATTGGGATTTCACGGTAGGTTTTCTCAATGGTTCTCTCGGCCTGATACGCCGGCATGACAACGACGATTTTCTTATCAAAGATCATAATGTAATAGTTATAAGAATTTGGATTTTTCCTGTCAACAACAAATCGGCTGGAATTTCCGCGATTTTAAGCAGTTCTTTGAATATCCGGTGTACAGGGTTGGTAATATCCAGCAAGTGAGGGAAGTTATACGATATAAATATAGAATTGTCTTCAGCCGGTGTGAACAGGTAAACATATTTAACAGGATACAAAATCGCGGTTTTTATTGTTCTCGTTGTTTGTGTTATTTGTTGTGGTCTTGACCTAGCCATCTGCCGCCTGTGATCTCGTAGAGTTTCAAATGTTTGCCGTCTCCCATATTTACAACCTCTATGAGATTCCAGGCCTCCGGCAGCTCGCGCGGCAAGGATGGAATCTCTCCCGCCCTGAGCATGTTTGATTCTTTTTCACCCGCGCTGACTTCAAAGAGATATTCATCGAAGAGAAGAAGCCCGGGTTTAAGTTTTTCACCGGTCAGAAGAGTCTGTATGTACCGGTTTTTTGAAGTTGCGTTCGCTGTTTCCAAATTAACTGCGTGATAGGGATCATAACCGTGCGGGAAATAATTTTCACTGTAACCCATAAAAAACCCAACCCTTGTATTCCATAGCCAGTGAGTTACATAGATAGTTTTACCCTCCCATTTCCGGACATATTCCCCAACTATCCGTATCTTTTCCCGCTGTTCCCTTTTCCTCAAGCCAAATTTTTGAAGGTAATAGATGGAAGAGCCAAAGAAAGCGGCAAGCACAAGAGCTGGAATAAGTGAACCGCCGAGGCTAAAACGCCAAACCGGTTTGATCCTCGAAGCTAGCCCGTGAAGCTCCGCGATTCCCATCCCGCTCAGAAGCACTGCAGGAATTGTCAGTACGATTATGTAACGTCCCATTTTAAACAGCGGTCTGTATTCAGCCAGGCTTGACGAAGCAAATTCGATTACAAGCCAAGTAGTCACAAACCAGGAAGCCGCAAGAATAATTCCGCGTTTTCTTGAAAAAAAGGCCGTTATTATTCCTATAAGCACAAGGTAGATCAACCCGCCTTGACTGTATATCGGCCTGACAAGCAATTTTATATAGTAGAAAGGGCGAAAGGGGTGAATCTCGGTTGAGAGAATATTTTGTGTAACCGCCATTCCAGCCAGCGGGTTACCGGTTTGAAGCCATTGAAACAGCGCTCCGGCTGAGAGAACTGCGGCTATTCCGGCGATAAAAGGCCAGTAACTCAAAATTGGCCGGCGTTTGTAGAAGAAGAACGCTAGTGGGAAAAAAACGGCCAGGGCAAACCCGAGCTGTCCCGCGTACGGCATTAAGGCAAAGACAGCGCCTGAGAGGAAAAACCGGGGCCATCTCTTCTTTGACGCTTCGCTAGCCTGAATAAAAAGTAATATCGACACTGCGCTGACCAGCCCGATTATAGTACCCGGCACAATCCAGGTTGCTTCCTTAACCATGATAGGAAGAGCGGCAGCCAGAAGGGCAGCGTACAGCCCGGCCTCTCTGCTGTGCAGGATGCATCCTATCCGGAAGATTAAGGCAATTGTGCAGAGTGATGCCGTAAGGGGCCAGAGTACAGCTGTGATTTCAGAGACTCCGAAGAGGGCGAAGAAGAAAGAGATCGGTACAAAAATCAGAAACCGTGTTCCATGATAGAATTGTATACTTTCAAGGTCGAAATGTCCCTTCCATATCTGAGCCGCGTGGCGGAGATAATTAAAGTCATCTGTCGCGAAGACACCGCTGAAGAAAAGGGCGCGGATAGCGAGGGCAATTATGAGAATAGTTCCGAGAAGCATAATGTCGCTTCTGTTATTTAACCATGAAAGATATTTTGTTTCTCTTGCAGAGTGTTTCATTTGAACCAATCTCCCTTGTAATGGTTGGGCTCTTTTTATCTTCGGCCTTTTGATGCGATTTTTGTTCAAATATTATGATCTTGCTTGAAAATAAAGAATCTTGTTCAATCAGTAATTACTTGTACGCAATTGCGCCGGAATAACCAGATTGCAAGTTTAAGCCTCAAATTCAATAAGAGCAAGAATAAAAGGTTTTAGTATGACCGCTGATTATTATTGTTCCCTTAATTTGTTTAATTTCCCAAATTATGTTAAAATAAAAAAATGGATTAGAAAATGATCTTAAAAACAGCGGGGAGATAAAACCTTGAAAAAATTATCAATTGTTTTAACGATTTTTGTCTTAATTCAGGTTAGTTTTACGGTGGCGGCGTCCGCGGCCGGAGACAGTACCGCGCTGCTTAGAATCAAACTCTCTCGCGATCTTACCTATAGTGATCTTGTAGAGAAAAATGTTGATATTTTGGCGAAATATCCTGACGGCAGAGTGGATGTTGCCGTAACGGAGATGCAGCGCCAGTGGATCACCATGAAAGCCGGCGATTATACTCTTCTTGAAACACGGATGCTCAAGGCAAGTACCGATCTTGACTTCAATCTGGGACTCTACCATACCTACGCTGAAACTGAAGCTATGCTAAGCTCCCTCGCGGTTCAGTATCCCGGTCTCACTCGGATTGATACCCTGGGAACAAGTATAGAAGGCCGGACAATCCTGGCTATCAAAATCTCTGATAATGCCGACATTGATGAAGATGAAGCGGAAGTACTAATTATGGGGTGTCATCACGCGCGCGAGCTTATGTCTGTCGAGGTTCCTCTTTTGTTCGCGGAATACCTCCTTGACAATTATGGAACAGATTCACAGATTACCGAGCTTGTTAACACCAGAGAGGTATGGGTCGTTCCGATAATCAACCCTGATGGCTATGTGTATGTACAACTTAATCATACCGGCGACTGGTGGACATGGTGGAGGAAGAACCGCAGGAATAATGGCGATGGCACTTTTGGAGTGGATCTTAACAGGAACTACAGCTATATGTGGGGTTATGACAATAGTGGAAGCTCGCCCAGTACATCTTCTGAAACATACAGGGGTACCGCTGCTTTCAGCGAGCCTGAATCACAGGCTGTAAGGAATTTTTGCGCGTCGCATTCTTTCAGTGTTGCTCTTTCCTATCATTCCTACGGCGAGCTCGTTCTTTACCCCTGGGGGTATGTGCCGATATATACAGATGATCATGAATTCTTTGCCGTTTTCGCCGATTCACTTAAGAGGGGAATCGGTTATACGCCTGGATGTACCGCGATGGGCGTGTTATATCCGACAAATGGTGATACGGACGACTGGGCATATGGAGAGGGATCCGAGAAGAACAGTTTTTACTGTTTTACGATAGAACTTAATTCATACGAGGAAGGAGGCTTCGGTCCACCAGATACTATGATTCAGCCGACATTCGAGAAAGTCCTTGAACTGAATCTCACACTTCTTAGAAGAGCCGGTGAACCATTCAGTGTTCTGGGGCCTGAGTCTCCGGTGTTAAGTGAAGTTACGCCACTCGCGAATCCCGACTTTATGATGAATTGGTCGGGAGTGGACGCCGCAGATCCAAATTTCCCCGCTCATTATGAAATAACTGAATATAAAAATCTTTCCGGTACGTTTGATCCCTGCGAGCTGGGTGATACACTCTGGACGCAGGATGGGTTTACTCTTTCCACCGCCCGGGCAAGCGGAGGGAGTTATAGCTTCTATTCAGGAAGTGGAAACAACCTGATTAGCAGGCTTGAAATGACAACAGCATATTCAATCGCGCTTGGAGACACCTTACATTCTATGCTGTGGTATGATATTGAAAATGATTGGGATTACGCCTACCTTGAAGCAAGCCTGAATCAGGGACTTACCTGGGAAACAGTCCCCGGCAATATTACTACAAATACTGATCCGCACGGAAGCAATCGGGGGAATGGAATTACAGGCAATTCGGGCGGCTGGATACAAGGACGGTTCTATCTGCGAGAGATCCCCGGAATAGATGACGATTCAGAAATTCTTCTCCGTTTCGCGTATATCACAGACAGTTATGAAGTAGATGAAGGTATTTACATTGATGATGTTTCACCTGTTACCTGTTATGAAGCAAAGGAGCTTCTGACTGATGCGGTTCAGGATACATTCTATCTTAACAGGCCCGATGAAACTGGAGACTTTGCTTATCAGGTACTTGCCGTTGATGACGAGGGGCATAGAGGCAGGGCAAGCAATATCGTTTTTCACTCGGTAATTGATCTTACAGATGACGAGTTTACTCCATCATTCAAAACAATACTCGGTCAAAACTATCCGAACCCGTTTAATCCGGGTACGATGATTAATTTCTCTATCGGAAATGGCGAAACCGGCCCTTCCGGCACCGCGCGGGTTAGGCTTGATATTTTTGATGTTTCGGGTAGAAGGATTGCGATAGTTGTGGACAGAGAATTATCTGAAGGTGATTATTCAGTTCGCTGGAATGGAGAGAGTGATAGCGGGAGAAGGCTTGCGAGCGGTATATATTTTATGCGTCTCGAGGCGGGGCAAAAAATACTCTCAAAGAAAATGATTCTTTTGAGGTAGGTAAGGGCTTCAGTTCTTGCAAAAGTATTTCATCTTAAGTTACAATCCTCATGATAGTAATTAGCGTTTGGGTATATTCCGAACGCGGAGAATTGCCGGGGTTTTGCAATCCCCGCGAAACGAGGAGGAATCGATGACCAAGCTTTACCTGGCCGCGAAGAAGGCGATCTACGA
>DAOWMJ010000050.1 GCA_030643145.1 Candidatus Latescibacterota bacterium
AGATTATTCGCTATTTCAAAATTATCATGGATTAAAAAACACCGGTCAAAATTCAAACAAAAAAAGCGGCAATCTCCACGTGAATATCTCTCCGGAGAAAGTCATTACTATAGGGGACAGCGTTACTTACTTAACGTAATCTATCAAAAAGCTCCTCTTCGAAACAAAGCCGAAATTCGAAATAAAAAATATTTAGATCTCTATGTACGCGAGGAGAGTGACAAAAGGCTGAGAAAGCAAGTATTAACAGAATGGTATCGCCGGCAGCTAAAAGATGAAATGCCCGGATTAATTGAAAAATGGGAAAGCATAATCGGAGTAAAGATCAATAGCTGGGGCGTAAAACGTATGAAGACCAAATGGGGAACATGCAATATTACGGCAAAACGTGTTTGGATAAATCTTGAATTAGCAAAAAGACCGACTCGCTGTTTAGAATATATCTTAGTTCACGAGCTTGTACATCTGCTGGAACGTAATCATAACAACAGGTTTAGAACCTATATGGACAAGTTTTTATCAAATTGGAGATTTATACAAGAAGAACTAAGCAGCTTTCCTATCAGTCATGGTGATTGGGATTATTGATATAGTTTCTGATGCTGTTCGATCTTCATTTTTATATTATTGGTGAATCGGCTTTAATGAGCAGAGAAACTCCTCGGTGGATCAAAAAATCTACTTATAAATTCCATTTTGAACCTCATTTTGGAAACACACATGGCATAATACATATATATCAAGCTGGCTTATCAATAAAATTCACGTGATATTCAGGGAAGGAAGTTTATTTATGCATTTTTGTAATATGAATTAATTCTATTCCGATCTTCAGCTTCCTTATTGGTTTTTGAATATATTTCGATTAGTTCTATTCGATCTTTTTCCTCTAAGTAAGTATAAATAATCCTAATACCGGACTTTACCCCTTTTCCTTTTAATGATCGGCAAGCGAATTTTTTTGCTTTGAAAATATTGATCTCTGAAAATCCGAGGTCATCAATTGGGAAAGTGCCACGGTTATCCTTTTTGAGTTTATGATATAAATATAGCTGTGTGGAAATGAATGTATTAAGGTCACCTTCAAGCGTACGATATTTTCTTGAAAGTTTTTTTAAGTCACGATCGAATTCGGACAGTCTTTTTACCTCACGAAACCTCTTTTTCCTCTTCATAATCCCTCACTGAATACTGGATTGTACGATAAAAGACTGTCTCATATTCGATTATCTCATTATCCCCAGTTGTCATGTATGGAATATCGTTGTGAGAGTAATCGGTAAGCTGTTTGGCGCTTTTATGCGCTAATCTATCAAGAACATCTGTAATCAGCTCCATTTCTCTTGCTGCTAACTCTTCAAGGTTTGGATCCCTTTTGGGAATATATTTCTTTTGTGTAAAGCCGTGATAATTCACATTTATTTTTTCAATTTCATTCTCATTAATCATTTCTTTAACAATTTCTTGAAACTCCATCGGGGTCGGGCCATATGTGTTCTTTATATATCTAGCACCGATAAGCTGTTCTTCATATTTTTCGTAATAGTCAAAGTCAATGAAATACATTAGCTTATATATGACTGTTTCACCAACATTAGGCCTCATCCCAACTTCTCTAAGTATGTAAAGGAATACTTCTTTAAATTTCCTAATATTTCTTTGCGGAACATTTATCCTTTCTTTTTGAACATCCCTTTTTTTCTTTACAGATTTTTCAAGCACAACCTTACTTTTTATACTTAACCCCAAAAGCTGGTCTACAGATACCGAAAAAGCCTTTGAGAGTTTAATTAACTCCTCCGCAGTTACTTTTCTTGTTCCCTTCTCAATAGCACCAACGGCTGGTCTGCTGACATCAAGGATTTTTGCCAATTCATTCTGACTTATTTTCAAGTTTTTGCGTTCTTTACGAATATTTGTTCCTATCTTATTCATAGCAACCTCCCAACTACTAATATTAGTTCATGTACGATATTCTGTCAAGTATATGTATGAATATATTACAGCACTATCCGTACCAATTATACAAAAGAGCAAAACCCCTATATTTAAATCATTTCCCATAAAGGCTACTGTCTCTTTAAAACAACTTGTCAATTCCCGGAAAACCTCCTCTCCCTTATCCAACTTGACAAAACCGCGATGTTTAATTATCGTATGAACTCGTAAGATGTGATTTGACTTGCCTGAGTGGTGGAACTGGTAGACGCGCTGCGTTCAGGACGCAGTGGGCTATGCCCATGGGGGTTCGACTCCCCCCTCAGGCATTATTTATTATCAGCCGAAGGGATAAGATGGATATTGTTGTAACATTTCCCGGAAATAAAAAGGTTAGCGCCGATTATAACGGCTTTACCATCGATAGCGATCAATCAAAAATTGAGGGAGGCGACGGTTCGGCCCCCTCTCCCTTTGATCTTTTTCTCGCTTCAATAGCCAACTGCGCCGCGAGCTACGTTATTTATTTCTGCGAGAGCCGTAATATACCAACGGACAATATCAGGCTTATCCAGAAAATGGATCGGGACAAGGAGTCAGAAAT
Source organism: Candidatus Latescibacterota bacterium (assembly GCA_030643145.1). Taxonomy (GTDB): domain Bacteria; phylum Krumholzibacteriota; class Krumholzibacteriia; order Krumholzibacteriales; family WJIX01; genus JAGHBT01. The sequence goes on from DAOWMJ010000050.1 coordinate 2,543, forward strand.
GCTCAAGAAAATTCACATCAGGGTTGAATTACCCGAGGATTTTCCGGAGAAATACAAAAGAGCATTGCTTAATTCCGTAGAACTTTGCAGCGTGAAAAAAAATATTATTAAAGCGCCTGAATTCGAGTTAAGCACTTTTACAAAAAAGTGACTCTCTTATAACTCCATGCCCGGGCTCGAGAAAAATCAAGGACAAGAAGCATCGGGAATCCCCCTCAGATATCTTTCGAAATGCCTGGTGATCTTCCTGAAGAGATGTATCCTGCTGGCATCCGCTCTTATCCCGTGCTTGCCTCCGGGGTAGAACATAACCTCGAAATCAACACCCGATTCGATCATTTTGTCAACAAGCTGAACTGTATCCTGAAAATGCACGTTGTCATCACGCATCCCGTGGATAATAAGAAGGTGATTTTTCAGGTCCCCGGCAAAGCTTAGAGGATTCGCTCTTTTGTAGGCTTCTTCCTGCTCGGCCGGGATGCCAAGCCTCTCCTCTGTATAATGAGTGTCGTAATTCTGCCATTTGTTCACAGGCGCGACTGCAGCGCCCGCCTTAAAGGCTTCGGGATATTTCAGCATAGCCATCGTGGTCATATACCCGCCATAGCTCCATCCCCAAATTCCAATCTTGTCCGGATCAACTACGGGCAGTGTTTTGAGAAAGTTCAACCCCGTTATTTCATCCTCAAGGTCGGGGCCTCCTATATCAAGATAGATATCTGTCCGCCAGTCTCTTCCATAACCGGAGCTTCCCCTGTAATCGAGATCCAGGATAATATACTTCTTGTTATTTACAAGATATGTGTCGAAGAGCGCGCGCCATCGCCACCCTTTCGTAATTGACTGTGAATAACCTCCACCGTGCACAGAGATGATTGCCGGAAACTTCTTTTCGCAGTCACCCCGATAATCGCCTGAAATCAGCCCCTCAATATCGGCGTTTTTAATCTCAGGCGGAAATATGGCGAGGGCATATATTGTCTTGCCGTCAAATTCCGACGGTAATGTAAAATAGACAGGGAGTGCTATATCGATCATGTCCAGATCATCGGCCGGTGAACCGGTGACCCTTTCAAGCCCTCCGGGAAGGGACCACTTGCTCCTGAAAGATACACCCCCTACGCCATTTCCGGAACCGGCGGCTCCTGACACCTTCGGACTTCCTTTGAATCTCTCACCCTTTGCCGATTCCAGCATGTAAATATCCGGCGGGCAAAGCGGATTTGAATATACAACTGCTATATTCTTGGCGTCATCCGAGAGACTGGCTGAATACCAGCCCTCATCAGGCGTAACCTTGTACTTTTCACCATCGTCGGTAAGTCTGAAGAGGTGCCTCTCCGCGGGTCCTGTTTCAGTGGATGTGTACCATATGTCCCCGTCATCTTCGATAAGCTGAATCGATGTTACCTGCCAGGGGCCGTCAGTAAGCTGGGAGATCTCCCCGCTTTCCCATCCGTAGCGATAGATATGGTTCCATCCATTCTCCTCCGAGGTGAAATAGAACACATTTCCGTCATCCCCCCAGTGAATCATCGTATTATGAATATTTACCCACTTACTGTCGTTAATAGTAAAAAGAGTATCTGTCGATCCATCTTCGGGATCGGCTGCCAGAAAATTCAGTTCTTTAAGGTTTCTCGGTTCACTCAGCAGAAGCAGCTTGTCTCCGCACGGATGCCAGTGAACCTGAGGTATATACTCATCCCGCCTGACTCCGGGATTTATCCATACGGTTTCTTCCGTTTCTATATCAAGTATTCCAAGTCTCTTAAGCCCGTTTTTCCCGCCGGCGACAGGCCTGGCCTGCTTCCGCACCTCTACAAACCGCCCCCTGTAATCGGGAATTAAAAGTTCCGATACCGTGCTTACATCGGTCTGAAAATATGCTATTTTCGAGCCGTCCGGCGACCACCAGTAGGCCCTGTCAACACCAACTTCTTCATAATCAACATAATCACCCATCCCGTTATACAGGGTTTCGCACCCCGAATCAGTCAACTGAACTGTTGTCCCGCTCTCTATATCGATCATCCAAAGATCATTACTTCTGATAAAAGCTATTTTACCGCCATCCGGAGAAAAGGCCGGATCGGTTTCCGAGACCTCCGTACGAAACAATCTTCTTACCCCGCCCGAGCCAACGTCGAGCAGATAGAGGTCGCCACGGAGAGGAAAGAGAATGCTCTTTCCGTCAGGTGACCACAGGTAGGAAAAAATACCTTTGCCCTTTCTCCGCAGTGTCGAGAGCCTGTCCAGTTCAGCCTTTGAAAGAACCGTTTTGTTCGACCCGCTGATCGCCGCCGCTTCGGTTACTTTCCGCACTTTTCCCCTCCGGGCATTATACAGATATATATCGTAAAAACCCTCCCCCTCACTATTCCAGATGAAGGCAAGGTTGCCGCCCCCGGGAGCCCATCGCATACCCCTTGGCGACACGCCGGTCAGCCGCGGGTCCCTGTACATCCTTTCGATCGTAAGCTTTTCTGAAGACTGGGCTGACACAAAAACCGGAACAAAAAGAAGAAACAGCACTAACCCCGTAACAACAGAGGCAAAATCGATCAAACTCGTGCTTTTCCTTTCAACCTTTGCCGTACTGATAAACATCTTCCCTTTTCTTTTCAAACCCTATACCTCCAATCAATGATCAATAAATCCTGTAAACCTTTGCATGAACGCGTTTATTGAAACCAAAAAGAGACACGCGGTCAATGCGTCTGAAAAAAGAGATTTTACACTGTTTGATTTTTCAGCCGGAGTTTTTTCTTTCTGCGGTTGTAGTTCCTGGCAAGTTCCATGAATATTTCCAGATCATTCTCAAGATTAGTGGTTGATCCGTCAAAATAGAATATCCTTATGGGAATATCGTCATGGTCCCTGCTGATTTCAGGATATACCGCTTCGGCAACTACTCCATTCATGCATGTAAATGGACTAATATCAATAATACCGTCAACCCCCTTGTCATACAGATATACGGCTTTGCCGGCACTAAGCGTCATCTCTCCCTTTGCCCCCCGTGACGGCAGATAGTATAAACTCCGTTTAAGAATCTCATTCACATTATGCGGTTCTTCAAGGCCCGCAAATTCCTCCTCCAGAGGAGCCAACAGTTTTTTCTCATACTTATGCTGTACATATTTCTTCATCATCAGAGTTATCATATCCAACGAAAACTTGCGATTATAGAGGCTGAGCTTGTCTCCCTCCTCTTCATTTGTATACCAGATCCATTCCGATATATCCGACAGCCAGGCCTGCCCACCGAGCCCCTCCAGTTTTCTAATCAAATCTTGATTGCTGAAAGTGCTCATACGGCAAAATATTTCGCCGATAACACCTATCAACAACCTCTCTTTTTCCCAATCCACCGGAACCACCCTGAATCCAGTTCGCGCCCTCTCCAATGAAAAAGTAAGCGCGGCCAGCTTCTTTTTAAGAGGAATGTCCCTGTCCTCAAGAACCTCACTAAAATCCTCAAGACTTTTTCTATAAACTTCGTCAACAGTCCCAGGTTCATTTTCATACGGGCGGTATTTATAAAGCATTTTTCTTAAAGCGTCACTTCCAACAATCCCCATCCATCCTAACTTCACAAAGGATTCCAGCAAACCCCCAAAATCCCCGTAACCATCTTTACTTGAAGGAGAAAGAATCATTAAATCATCGTACCCCATATCCTTAAAAGCAAAGCGCATAAATGGAGCATACTGTCCCAGGCGACACGGCCCTTCCGAAGTCGGCATAAAGAATGCCGCCTTCGATGGATCAAAGCCGGGCTCCTCGGTTATTTTTAGAAAATTGCCGAGCGTAACCCTCGCGGGAAGACATTCCTCTCCTGATGTGTGCCTCGAAGCAAGCTCAAGTGTCTTTTCGTCTCCAGCGGGGACCGGTTCCGCGTCTATCCCGAGATATTTGAATGTCGCCGCAAAGGTTCTTGCCGCTCCGTATGACATTCTCGGGATGTAGACCGTTCTACCCTTGAGAGATTTCTTTTTCCCGCCCACCATCTAAGAATTCCTTTACTGTCGAGGTAAGCCTCACATCGCGTCATAATACCTGCATCGTTGCTATGCGAATCGAACTGCAGCGTAAGAAATGGTTTCGAGGTAACCTGTTTTACATACGATTTAATATACGAATCAGGGCCGCACTTGAAATTTGTTATATATATCAGGTGAAGATTCTCTTTACCATCCACATATCGCGCCGACTGCAAAATGGCGCGGCCATAGTTCCAAAACATATTATATCCGACATCCATAATATCAATACCATCGAACGGGAGGAAAAAACATGGAATTACATTTATTCCGTAATAATCTCTGAGTTTTCCGGGGGTTCCCATATTGGCCTCGGCGTCCATTATATTGTATGGCCGGCCAACCAACACAATTCCCAATTCGTCACTCTTGTTAAGAATATCAAGGGCGTTGCTGCCGGCAAGGGAAAGTTCATGGCGAAACAGTTTCTGAGCTGTATACCCCAGCTTTACGGCATCTCTGTGCCTCGCTCGCTTTACGCCAAATGGTTTCGCGAATTTCCACAGCTCTTTCTCGACAAACGCCCTTCCCTCGCGGAAATGAACCGTTGGGTCCGCGATAAGATCACGCCGCCTGCGGAAAGCGGGAGTGCTGCGGAGAATAAAGGGTAAGGTCTGTCCCCATGGACAAAGAAAGGACTTAACTTCGGATGTATCTGTCTCCGAATCAATGACATTGGGTATTAAAATAGAATCCAGATCCTCTTCTAGAAGAGAAACCGCGTGACCGTGAGCAATTTGAATCGGAAAACAGGGATCAGCAACAACAGAACCGATCCCCTTATGAACAATTTCCCGGTTAGTATCAATACTTGTTATTACTTCAAAACCCATCGTTCTGAGATAGGTACTCCAGAAGGGGTGGCGGTCATAATAATACATAGCCCTCGGCAGCCCGATTCTTGGAGCCCGGCTCTTCCCTTTCCAGGAACAATCAATATCTCTTTCGAGTTCTTGGCTAACCGCCTCCACGGCATCTCTGGTCAACAACTTTTCATAGAGAGACAATAGGTCCGGAATAATCGCTTTCTTTGAAACCTTGGCCCGCTTGCGATACCGACTGCACTTGTCTCCCCAGTAGGTACATTCACCTTCAACGGTAAATTCCTGAATATTGCAATAATTCGTACATCCTTTGCACGTAAACTCCCTTATACTGTAGTCTATTTTGCTTATGTCATAACCCCTGAAGGTTGTTTCCGATTCGAGCGCTTGTATCTTCTCTTTCGCGAGCAATGCCGATCCAATAGCGCCGATAACCCCATTGTGCGGAGGTACTATTATTTCCTTGCCAAGCACTTCACTGAAAGCCGCGGCGACTGAATCATTATACGCGGTCCCACCCTGAAAAAAGATTGAATCCCCTATCTTTCTACCCCGCACCACTCTATTGAGATAATTCTGGACCACAGAATAAGCGAGCCCGGCAACAACATCATTTTTCAAAGCTCCCCGTTTCAAATATGAAGTAACATCCTTCTCCATATAAACAGTGCATCTTTCCCCCATCCTCAAGGGTTTTTCGGACGCGAAGGCCCTCTGAGCAAACTCATCAATTATCTGAATATCAAGTTTTTCCGCCTGTTCTTCCAGGAATGATCCGGTTCCGGCCGCGCAGGCATCATTCATAGTAAAATCAATTACTATTCCATCTTCTATCGATATAAATTTCGAGTCCTGACCCCCTATTTCGAAAATCGTATCCACTTCTTTGCCCAAAAGATGTTTCCCGACAAATGAAGCCCCCGTTTTATGCGCCGTAATCTCATCATTAATCGTATCAGCGCCCATCAGTTTGCCTATCAGCTCCCTCCCCGATCCTGTCGTTCCAACCCCGCGGATATCCACCCTGCCGGCTAATTCTCTCTTCATCTCCTGAAGACCCTGATCTACAACTTCTATAGGTCTGGCCCTGGTACGGAGATAGATTTCTTTTATAACTGCCCCATCTTTGTCAATAAGAGCCAGGTTAGTGCTAACAGATCCGACATCTATCCCCAAAAATGCTGGAATAATATTTTTATCGCGAAATGAGTATAAAGCAACTTTGTCGCGCATAAATTGAACGCGTTTCCTGGAAAGTATCGGCAGAGAAGGAAAAGAGCCACTGTGCTCACTTGAATCCCCCTCAACGCTTTCGCGTATTAGTTTAGTGGAACCGTTTTTATAATCACGGCCCAGAAGAGCGGCCCCTATCGCTCCAAGATGAACAGATTCATCCGGAACAAAGAAATCATCCTCATCGAGCTCAAAAACCTCTCTTATTGCTCTGGCAACACCGGCATTAAGCGCGACTCCTCCGACAAATGCCGTCCTGCCGGTTACATTCTTTCCTTTCGCGATATTACTTTTGAAATTTCTCGCGACCGCTTCAGATAAGCCCTTTAAAATCTCATCAGGCTTATACCCCTTCTGCTGCGCGTGTATCATGTCAGACTTCGCGAAAACACTGCACCGTCCCGCGATTTTTGGCGAACGCACTGTCTTCATTACGACATCTCCAACTTTGTTGATGTCGAACTGTAATCTGTTTGCCTGTTGATCCATAAAGGATCCCGTACCAGCGGCACAATCCCCGTTCGTTTCATAGTCTTCTATCCCGACAACACCATCCACCCTTGAAATCTTGATATATTTAGAATTTTCCCCGCCCATCTCAAATATATTAACAACATCGGGATAAAAGGCCGCGATTCCTTTTGTAACAGCCTTAAATTCATTTTCAACAGGAATGTTCAGTTTTTTCCCGATAACTCCACTTGAAGAACCGGTAATAACAATGCTATCAATATTCTCCCATTCCAAATAACCGGAAACCTCTCTAATGGCTTCCTTAACAGCGTCAAGCGGCCCCCCCTGAACTCTACGATATTTTGAAATGGCAAACGCTATGTCGGATTTTCCGGGAATTTCGCTGATTTTTTCTATTCCATTATTTCGGAAAGCGGCAAGCTTTTTTATCTGTTCTTTCGATCCCGCAAGCACCCATTTTACGCTTACAGTACCAATATCAATGCCAAATGTTAAAGATGTCATCTTCGCCTCAACCGTCAACTCCAAACAGCGTTCATAAAATATAATCAATACAAAGTAGAGATTGAGTCTACTAATTATTACTGGAATATGCAAGAAATTATCCTGAAATACCTATGTAATTACGCGAAACGGGCAAAGTTCAAAAAGTTCTTCTGCATATCACTTGATGAAATGCTTATTGAAAAGACTGGAACTGAAAAGTATAGCCGCGAAGAATTTTACAGGCACATCCCGCCTATCCCCTAAAGATTCTCCGGTCGCCATGATTCTTTCATCCTTTCAATAAACCCGCGTGCCTGGGCCGTAATTTCCCTTGGTATACCAAATTCAGATTCAATCCGATTTTCCATATTCTCCCTTATATTTTCATTCACCTTTTTGTCATCCCTTCTAAGCCTGAGATGATGATCCCTGATATACAGATGACCCTTTCCCGAAAGCCTTGTTAGCTGGAGTGAATTCATCATCGGCTGAGAAAAAGAATCCTTCCAGTATTCGAAGAAGCGCCCTTTCGAAACAGGAACAGTTTTCAGCCTGTATCTCCATTTTCGCTCCGACCCGGCAACGATGTAAAGATCATAAGAAATTTTCCCTCTGGGCCTTAATTCAACAAACCCGAATGGGGTGGAGAGCGTGACAACCGAGTCTGCGAGTTCAACTGGTGCTCCCAGGAGATATCCGGGATCAACAACATACCTCTTGTTATCTATACTAACAATCAGGGCACAATGTATATTCGGCTTCTTCATATCGGCCATAGCCGGATAACAACGGAACCCGGCATCAGAAAGTATCGACCCGAGGCAGAAGGTAAGGGAAAAACATGTACCGCCGGTATTACTGTTTATATAGCCCTCCATAAGTTTTTCAGGGCCTCGCATCCTGCCGGCGAAATCATCCTTGGAAAATTTGCTGATAATCTTGGTTAAATTCTCATACGGAATCTTTGAATATTCTAAAATAATTGCCTTAAGCATATCAAGCTCAGGCTCAATAAATTCTATTCCGAAATGCCCGGAGAAAAGACGGGCGGCGCTCTTCTTCTTTAATGTCAAAACCTTTGAACTCCTTCCACGATTTGTTTCCCTTTTAACCATTACTTCGAACCGCTGTCAATAGATTAATTCTTGTTACTTCTCTTTTTACTACCGGCAAACCATGTTATTATAAACTGCTGTC
>DAOWMJ010000214.1 GCA_030643145.1 Candidatus Latescibacterota bacterium
ATGGCGAAGGAAAAATTTGAAAGGACTAAGCCGCATTTAAATGTAGGGACGATAGGACACGTGGATCATGGGAAGACGACGCTTACGGCGGCGATAACAAAGCATCTGGCCTCAAAGGGTTGGGCGGACTATGTGCCGTTTGATGAGATAGACAAGGCGCCGGAAGAGCGTGAAAGAGGGATAACTATTGCGACGGCGCATGTTGAGTATGAGTCTGCGAACCGGCATTACGCGCATGTGGATTGTCCGGGGCACGCGGATTATATCAAGAATATGATAACGGGCGCGGCGCAGATGGACGGGGCGATAGTAGTGGTCAGCGCGGCTGACGGGCCTATGCCGCAAACGAGAGAGCATATACTTTTAGCGCGTCAGGTGAATGTACCGGCGCTGATGGTATTTATGAACAAGACGGATATGGTGGATGATCCGGAGCTTATAGAGCTTGTTGAGCTGGAGGTAAGAGAGTTACTCGACGAGTATGAATTTCCGGGAGACGAGATACCGATAATAAAGGGGAGCGCGCTGAAGGCGTTGGAGAGCGATGATCCGGATTCTGAAGAGGTGAAGTGTATTTGGGAGCTTATCGAGGCGCTGGACAATTATATACCGCAGCCGAAGCGTGATATGGACAAGCCGTTTTTGATGCCTGTCGAGGATGTATTTTCGATAACCGGTAGGGGGACTGTAGGAACTGGGAGGATAGAACGGGGAGTAGTTCATGTAGGGGATACTGTGGAGATAATAGGTATAAACGATACACAGAAGACAGTGGTAACGGGAGTGGAGATGTTCAGGAAGCTGTTGGATGACGGGCAAGCCGGCGACAATGTTGGGTTGCTTATGAGGGGAATGGACAAGAAGGATTTGCTGCGGGGTATGGTAGCGGCGAAGCCCGGATCGATAACACCGCACAAGAAGTTTAAGTGCAAGGTATATGTGTTGAAGAAAGAAGAGGGTGGAAGGCACACGCCATTTTTTGAAGGATACAGGCCGCAGTTTTATTTTCGTACAACGGATGTAACCGGAGTGGCGAGTTTACCGGAAGGCACGGAGATGGTAATGCCCGGTGATGATGTTGGGTTAACGGTGGAGTTGATTTGTCCGATAGCTATGGAGAAGGAATTAAGATTTGCTATTCGTGAAGGCGGAAGAACTGTCGGCGCGGGTGTCGTAACTGAAATTATCGAGTAAGTGAGAATGTTGGGTAACTGAAAATCTCGGAGGTTGTCCTGTGGATGGACAGAAAATTAGAATAAGATTAAAGGCTTATGAACACACTATGCTGGACCGTAGTGCGGGAGAAATCGTAAGGACTGCTCGTAGGACTGGCGCGGGGGTTACAGGCCCCATACCTCTTCCTACAAAAAGAAGTGTTTATACTGTGCTTAGATCACCGCATGTAAACAAGAAGTCGAGAGAGCAGTTTGAAATACGAGTGCATAAAAGATTGATCTGGATTACTGATGTTACACCAAAGGCTGTTGACGCTTTGCAAAAATTGGATCTTCCAGCAGGTGTGGATATCGAAATCAAAGTCTAATGTGGAGGAAGAGATGTTAGGGTTGATTGGAAAGAAAATAGGAATGAGCCAGATATTTGACGAGAATGGCCTAGTTGTTCCTGTCTCGGTCATAAAGGTTGGCCCATGTCCCGTTGTATTGAAGAAAACGCAGAAGAGCCATGGGTATAATGCGATTCAGCTCGCGTTCGAGGCGCTTAGGCCGACGAAGGCAAATCTTCCGGAGCTTGGACATTTCCGCAAAGCAAACCTTCCGCCTTATAGGCATCTTCAGGAATTTCGCGTTGATGATCCTAATGAATTTGAAATTGGGAGCTTTCTTGATGTGGGGATATTTGAGGGAGTTGAGAAGGTTGATATAACAGGGAAATCAAAGGGAAAAGGTTTTCAGGGAGTAGTGAAGAGATATGGCTTTCATGGTGGAAGAAAATCGCATGGCGGAAGAGGTCCCAGGTCTCCCGGTTCGATCGGGATGGCTGCTTATCCCGGCAAGGTGATAAAAGGGAAGAAACTCCCGGGCAGAATGGGGCATAAAACAGAGCACGTAAAGAATCTGCGAGTTGTGGATGTGGATACTGAAAATAATCTGTTGTTGATAAAAGGAGCGGTTCCGGGTGCGAGAAATACAATTCTCAGGATAACGGTGCAACAATCAACACAAAAAGGGTTAAAATAATGGCAAGTGCAAAAGTTTATAATTTTAACGGAGAATTAAAAGGGAAGATGGATTTGCCGGATTCCCTTTTTGGAGCGGATGTTGAAAAAGCGGTTTTGTACGATGTAATCCGTGCTTATATGGCTAACCAGCGGAGCGGAACGGCTCAGGCAAAAAGCCGAGGAGAGGTATGTTTCAGCAAAATAAAACCATACAGGCAGAAAGGAACCGGTAGAGCGAGAGCCGGGAAAAGATCTTCACCTATATGGAAGGGCGGCGGCGTGGTATTTGGTCCAAGAAAGAGGGATTACAGAATTAATGTTCCCCAAAAGGTAAAAAGGAAAGCTTTAAAAAGTGTTCTCGCGGACAAGAGTAATGAGGATTGTGTTGTAATTGTCGAGAATTTTACGATGGAGAATCCGAAAACAAAGGATTTTGCCCGATTTCTTGAATCCGCCGGATTAAATAACAAAAAAATACTTTTTGCTATTGCTGGATTTGATGAAAATATTTACAAATCTGTGAGGAATATGCCGGGAGTTGCGTTTACTCTCGGGCGTAACATTAATGCCTACGAAATACTCAAGGCTGATATTCTTCTTTTGACTCAGGACTCCCTTTCTTCTCTTGAGGAGGTGTTTGTGTAGAATGGTGAATATTAACAAGATTATCTTTAAGCCTGTTATTACAGAGAGAAGTACAAATCTCAAGGAGCAAAGCAACAAATTTGTGTTTGAGGTTGATCGTAGGGCGAACAAAAAACAGATAAAAGAAGCTGTAGAAAAGGTTTTCAAAGTTAAAGTAAAAAGGGTGAACACAAGTATTCTTTACGGCAAGATGAAAACAATGCTTCGTAAAGGCGGCCGTTTTACCGGAAAACGTCCGGACAGAAAGAAAGCTATCGTTTCGCTTGCTAAAGGCGATACAATTGATATATTTGATCAAGTGTAACTTTAAAAATTAAAAGGAATTGAGTATCAATAAAGAAATATAAAGTTGAATTAAAAGAATAAGCAAGGAAATTGACATATGGCTATTAAAAAATACAAACCTACTACTTCATCGCAGAGATTCAAAACTAGTACGGACTTTTCTGTTCTAACTAAAAAGGCTCCGGAAAAAGCGCTGCTTAAACCTCTTAAGAGCAAGGGCGGAAGAAACAATAATGGACGGATTACTATGCGCCGTCGGGGTGGCGGGCACAAGCGCAGATACAGATTAATCGATTTTAAGAGAAATAAGCCTGGTGTTCCTGCAAAGGTTGCATCTATTGAGTATGATCCTAACCGTTCAGCGTTTATCTCTCTGTTGGTTTACGTTGATGGTGAAAAACGTTATATTTTGACTCCCAATGGAATAAAGGTTGGAGATAAAGTCCTTTCCGGGAAGGATGCCGGCATTCATATCGGTAACGCGTTGCCC
>DAOWMJ010000160.1 GCA_030643145.1 Candidatus Latescibacterota bacterium
CACGAGAACTAAGAATATGACAGCGAAGAGTGACGCTATTGTAAAACATCTCATAATAACCCCTTTTTCAATTTACCAGAATCACAATATTACTATCATAATTACATTTTAACCCGTTTTATAAAAAACGCCTTAAATTGAAACATTTTTTATTCCGGAATATACTCTACAGGATCTTCAGGAATTATGAAATCTGTAATAATTTCTCTGAACATTTTCTTGTCTGTCCAGTAATTACCATGTGTAACTCCGCGCCATTTTTTCTTGTATGAACACCTTATGTTTCTCACCTTCTTATAGTAATCAAGCCTGCCGCTTATTGGATCTCCGGCATCATGATAATTATACCATCTGATATCGTCAAATATTCTCTTATATGGCGACTCAAGCCTGTACTTTATATCTGAAGCTAAAAGACCAATCCACTCCTTCTGTTTAAAAGAATGGTAGTTTTGTACTATCTGAAGCCTCAAATATTGTTTGCCGGTAACCTGCTGCCTGAGGAAAAATGCAATTTTATCGAGCGGGCTTCCGAATGTTACAAGCCCGCACAACTGATCACTAACATTCTCAAGTCTTTTCCCTCCTGCGCCAACGCGGGCGATAGACCCTTCTGTGCTTATATAACCCCCGGCTGAATCAACGCCAGTCATTTCCCCAGTTGATATCATCTGTGTAAGGCGGTTTATAGCGTCGAACGCGATCTGGCTCCCCAGTGAATGCCCTGCCAATATAACCCTGCTGTAGCTAAGGCTGTTTGTGTTTTTGACCCCCGGTCGATTACTACCTTGCAGCTCAAGCAGATATTTTACGGCATTAACAGCGCCATCTAATATTTCTTTTCGAATCTGATAAAATGATGATTTTGGATCGATAGAGTTATAAATTGCTATATCTCCAATAACATTGCTTAATGAGCTCGAAATCTTTGAATTCATGGCATCTATCATTTTCTCCCCCAAAGCGCCCATAAGAGGGATTTTTGAAACAAGAGCGGCGACCCCAAGCCACAATCCCCTGTATACCGGTATAACCCCGGCGACTCCGATCAGAAAGGCTCTATATTTGTTAGTTTTAAGAACTCCTTTTTCTGTAAAGAAAGCACTTTTGTCATTGCATTTTATTGCAAGATCCTCATTCTGTTTATAAAATTTCTCCGCGCCCTTTACCGTCTGTATAACCCATCTTTGAATATCCTTTAATTTCATCTTCTCTTCAGTATGATGAGCCCAATAATATTCATAGATATCTATCGGGCATTCACTCCCTTTATTGATAACGCGAATATAATTATCATTCCAGCATTCACCATCATTCTCCTCCCTTTTAGCGACACAATGCTCTACAATCAAATCAGATAATCCTGTATCTTCAAAGGAATTGATAAGCGACCGCGCGAACTGATCCATTGTAGAGAAGGGATATTGACTCCCTATACCATGAATAACAAGAATCGCTGTTTTTTGTTTCGGCCAGTAAGCCCCGTTCATAATAGATCTCCCCTCAATTTAAATCAGAAAGCTCTGCCTACACAGTATACCAGCAAGTTAGATTTTACTCAATCCGGATTTAAAAGATGTGTACATCTACTAAATATCCAAAACTTGGGAAATTTTTATTAAAAATCTTTTTAATTGAAGTTAATTCTTTTGTTGAATATCATATCGTTAACGTACGAATTACTCTTAAAATAATGAAATTATTATGATCTTATCCAAAAGCCACTACTGCAAGCAAGTTCTTCCAATTCCATTCATTGTTTTAATACTAATCTGGGGGGGCTGTTCCAATTCCGCGTATAATATCCCCCCAAATAGTATAGCTGTCACTGAAGAGGGAATAAGAGTTATTCTAAACAAGGATCGGTCGTGGGAGTATGCCGGAGAAGAATCATTATTCAGCATCATTATAGATTCTAAAAAAATTGCTGTTAACGGTCAAATCGCTTCAAGGGCTGTCAGATTTAAAGATGGCGACACATTTGAAATTTTTATCGATAAATTTTATCCCGGATTTGATCATAAGGAAACCGTGAGATTGCTCGGCGTAGACTCTCCCGAACTTAGAAAAGGGGAATACTTTGCGAATGAAGCGCTGGAATACCTTTCAACCAGGCTTACGGGAGAAAACCTCTATCTTATATTTGATCAGAAGAAGAAAAGAGACTCTTTCTGCCGCCTCCTTGCCTATGTCTGCCTTAAGGACGGAACATGTATCAATGCGGAGTTAATCAGCAAGGGTTACGCTCAACTGTACACACAACAGAAAAACCGCTTCTATAATGAATTCGCGGCACTTCAGACCCGGGCAATAAAGGAACGAGCCGGCCTCTGGGGAAAAAAGAAAACTGGTGTGTTTATCATTTATATCTACAACCATAAAAAAGAAGAATATCTGCTTCTCGCGAATGGTTCCCCTGATGATATCGATATCTCAAACTGGTATATAGTGGATGAATATGGAGACAAACTAATTATCCCGGCAAATACTGTAATAACCCCTAAAGAAGATCTAAAGCTCTGCAGCGGCGATACGGATTGTGATTCACTAAAAACAACCTTTTATCTTGAAAGCAGAACAATATGGAGCAACAAGGGGGACACCGCTTATCTATATTCCAGCAGTGACAGCCTGGTTGATGTGTACCGCTATTAAATCAGCGCCTTTCAACTCTGTCATCTTCATGAAAATATATCCTGAATTTCGATATAATTAACAGTGTTATCTTTCATATCTTTTTCCAAAAGATTTTTAACTTCTCCCTTTGAAGAAAAATAGAGAATTTGCCACCCATTTTTAGAAATGTTTTTTAGTGTCTCCATCTGCCTTCGCAATCTGTCCGGATCAGCTTTAATAAAGGGATCATCTAGAATAAAAAAGCCTTTTTTGCCCTTCAGAATCTTTTCTCCAAGTGCTACGCGTATAGAAAAATATAACTGATCGTAGGCCCCGCCGGAAAGCTTCTCCGCCTTAAGAATTGCCCCATCTTTCCTTCTTACTTCGATACTCTCCTCTTCCCGGTTAAAGACAACCTCGTCATAAAATCCACCTGTTATTTCTTTGAAATACTTCGAAACAGGGCTTTCTTTCCCAAAAAGCTCAGAAACCTTATCCTTTTCCTCTCTATCTATTTCTTCAAAGATTGCAATGATTTCCATAACATCATCTCTATTGTTGTTGCTTTGTCTTATAAATCTATCGAGTTCAGCCTTAACAATCTTTAGATCTATAGATGTGGTACAGAGTAGATGATCATCTTCCAATCGCAGTATTGCATTGACCTTCCGCTCAACTTCCTTCAATTTATCCTGAGTGGTTTTCATGTTTTTGTTTATTTCTTCATACTTTTTCCCTAACTCAAGCTTTTTCCTTTTTAATTCCATGCTATATATTTCATTATATTTTTTATCTGCTGCTTTGTTTTTGTAGCTCTCAAGATCTTCCGTTTCTTTATCCCAATAGGAAATATTCTTTTCAAGATTATCGCCGTCTCTATTAAAAAGTGTCGCTAAAACACTTTTCTTTTCTTCTATCGATCTTTCAATTTCAAGTTTCGATTCAAGCTTACCTGTATAGCTTTGCAGCGATTCTTCTTTTGATTTCGTTTTTAATTTTATGATTGCATTTTCCGCTTCTTTAATCTCTTTTTCTATTTCCGGAATCCTTTTCCCCTGAAGATTGTTAAGATTTTCCTCCAGATTTTCTTTCTTCCTTCTTATCTCCTGCAGCTGATCGTTCTTTTTACGGTATTCCTCGTCAAACTGCTGCATATTCAGAATAACCCCGGGTAAATCCTCCGCGTCCAATCCAAATTGTGATAAAACCATTTTGAAACTTTCAAATCTTTTTATGAGTACCCCTTTTTCCCTTACAACCCGGTATTTAATAATCCCTAAAGTCACAAACGGGACCAATAATACCGCCGCCAAAATATAGAATAGTAATGAGGGATTGAGTATCATTCCCAGAAAGGAGAAACCAAATAAAAAAGCGGAAATTAAAAAGATCAAGGAAACAAACCCTTTTTCTTCCTCCCGCTTTACAAATTTTTCACGTCTTGATTTATAATTTTCCAACTGCGGCCGTATTTCAACGTCTAACTTTCTCTTTTTATCATCCAGAATCTGAAAATCTCTTTCTTGCTTACCTGAATTTTCGCTTGCTCTTTTAAATTCCTTCTTTATCTCCCGTAATTCTAGAGACAAATCTTCTTTCTTCCTGTTACAATTTTGTATTTCCTTTTCTCGATCTCGCCAAAATTGCTCGTCTTCTTCGTTATAAATCTCTAAGTTTCCAAGCTCTTTTAAGTCATTTTTCAACTCATCCAATGCCTCTTTTGCTTTTTCATATTTATCTCTCTTTCTGGCATCTTCAAGCTTTTGTATCTCCCCCTCAGTTCTTCCTGTTTCTTCTCTCAATCTGGCGGATTCCTGCTCGAACTCATCAAAACCCTTTTTGTCAATCTCATCAGTTAAAATATCAACTTCTTCAATAAGTTTCTCTACACTGTTAACCCGCGTTTTCTGTTTTTCGCCTTCGACATCTTTAAACTTTCCCGTTGGGGTTATTTTACCTATTGTTTCCAGGTTTCTTTTTATGCTGAAAATTTCACCACTCCTTAACCCTGTAAGACGGTCTGTTACACCGGCATAAAAATCACTTTCACCGGCAAGATCGCGGGCAATAGACAAATCACTATTTACCACAATGAAAACATTCCGGCATTCAGACGCGCTTAGGTCCGCAATTTCTGTCAGGGTTCCACCCTCGGGAAGTTTAATTTCCCCACCCTCATAACCCAAAATCACATAACCCTCCGGGATTTCTTTCACCCGGTTTATCGTTTCAAAATTTTTACTCTTTTTCCCCAGTAATATTTTCACAAGAGCGTCTATTGTCAGGGTTTTACCAAATTCATTTCTGCCCCACAACAGATTAAAATCGGAGAGAAATATTCTACC
>DAOWMJ010000166.1 GCA_030643145.1 Candidatus Latescibacterota bacterium
CCAATACAATTTGTTTCCGTGATACTATGAGGATGTTTAATAAAATTGAAGATCTTCGAAAGAAAGATCTGTGGCAAGGAAAGATAATAGTCGGCGGTCCTCACACTTCTGTTGCTTTGGAAACAATCCCTGAATTTGTGGATCATGTTGTACAGGGTGAAGGTGAAAAAGCCCTCGTAGAGATTTTACAGGGTAGGGCGAAATCACGGATTATAAAATCGGAAAGAATAACAGATCTGGATTCTCTTCCTCTCCAACCATGGGATATCTTTACAAAACTTCCTTATGATTATCAGTGTAGATGGATGGACACAGAACCTGTTTTTACAGTAAATACCAGTAGAGGCTGTCCCTATAATTGCACTTTCTGTTCGGTTTCTTCCGTTTGGGGCAAACGATATTCCTTTTTAAGCGCTGACAAAATTATTTCAGAAATAGAGTATCTGGTTAAAAACCACAACGCGAAAGGGATTTATTTTAGAGAAGACCATTTTACGCTGAACATGGATAGAACAAGAGAATTTTGTAACAAATTAATAAAAAAGAATATAAAGATTAGTTGGGCGTGTGAGACGAGAGTGGATGTTTTAAATGAAGAGTCGATAGAATTAATGAGTAAAGCAGGCTGCCGCGCTTTTTATTTGGGCATTGAGAGTGGAAACCAGGCCGTTTTGGATAAGTTTCGAAAAGATATTACTCTGGAACAGATCGAGAATATCTCCGGCTGGTGTGACAAGCACAATATCAGGGCGTACTGGAGCCTGATTGTCGGGACTCCGCATGATAACTTTAAAGATTATGTGACCACGAAAAAATTGATAAAGAGGCTGAAGCCGTATAGTTATGCTTTTAATGTTTATGTTGGAATCCCCGGAAGTTCCTTATATCAATATGTTTTGGAGAATGAACTTTATGAATATAAGGATGATATAGGGTTGTTATATATGCCGGGATTTGATGTTAAGGCAAAATACTTCTATGGAATAGACAGTAACAAGCTTGTTGATTACAAATTCAAGCGTAGGACCCCTTTTGATAAGAAACTCTTAAAAAGGATGTGGAGAGTTCCTTTCAGGATTATTAAGAATAGACTGTCAAGTTTTTGGAAATAGCGGGCGGCGCCCTATTTAATAATTGATTTACCTCTTGATTGCTTTTATGAGAATTCCCAACCCCTTCAGGAAATCCCGGTCATCAGGTTCAAATTTTAGCAGCCACAGGACAGATACGAAGAAGGATAAAGATATTAAACCTGCCAGCATCAGAGTAATCAGGGTGTGAAAAGGCATGATATAGGGTTTTAGAATCCACAATGCCGATGCTGAAATAATCCCCGCAAGCAGCGGTTTTAAAAACCCCTTGTTCCAGAAAGACAGCTTGAGAATTATCCGCACTTCAATAACTCTGGCTAATCCACTGGCAACAAGAGAGATCAAGGTTGCCCAGGCGGCTCCGTAGATGCCAAAACGCGGGATGAGAAGGATGTTCAGGACGACATTCAGCAGAAAAGCTCCCAGGGAATTCCACAAAGACAAATGTATATATCCCGACATAGATAGAATGGGGCCGGCGGCTCCAAGGATACTCTGGGAAAAAGTGGCGGCAGTAAGAATAACCAGTACCAGAGCGCTTGAGATGTAGGCGGGTCCAAACACTAACATGACTTTTGTGGGGAGTAATAGCAAAACTAAAGCAAAAGGAAAAGCAAAGGTGAACAGCCAGCGGCTAACCAGTTTATAGAGGTCCGACATTTTCTCCGTTTCACCTTTAGAATGCATTTGAGATAGAAGAGGGGAATAGATACTAGCCAAAGAGAGCAAAAGGGCTTGCAGCAGACCGGCGGTCCTTACTGCGGGGTGGTATAATCCCACAATAGTTGAATCGGTGAAGTAACCCAGCATTAAGATATCCATCCAGTGCATGAGAGTTTGTAGTACTGTAACAAACATAAGAGGATAAGAAAATTTCAGTAATTCTTTATCAAATTGCGCGGATAAGACATTGCCTATTCGAATACCGGTAAGTTTTTTCAGCATAATCAGCATTAAGACACAACCGGTTATCCCGGTAACGGCAAAGGGCAGCATGATAGTCATTTTTTTTGACAGGAACCAGTAACTTAGCGCCATGATGCCAAACAGGATTGTAGGTTTTATGAATTGGGTGGTCAGCACCTTGTATTTCATAAATTTTAAACCCTGAGTGGCGAAAGCGGATACATTGGTTAACGCGTTAAAAGGTAACGTGATGGAGAAGGCTATTATCACGAATTGCAGCAGTTGGCTTTCTTTAAAAACGTCCTTTGCCAGCCATCCGGAACTCAGGATCAAAATAACCATGATAAGTAAAGAGAATGTTGTTGTTGCTTTCAAAGACGCGCAGATTACTTTCCGCATTTTATCTTTATCAAGTTTAGGATCCAAACGGCTTACAAATCGCATAACGCCGACTTCAAGCCCCATTTTGGCCAGCACTTCCGCGATGAGAATAATTGAATTTGCCAGGGAATAGACTCCAAGATATTCCACCCCTACCCAGCGGGCCAGCAAAGCCGTATAAAGAAATCTATTCACATTTCCGTAAACGAGGCCGGTGAAGGTGATGGTGGATTCTTTGGCTACCTTTTGCGCTGTGTTCATCGGACAATCTCTGTTGTTAAGCCTTTAATAAAGCCAAGCCATGTGTAATAAAATGATTTTATTCCATGTTTCCGATTTATCAAATCTTTTGTCGCGATTCCGTTCAAATATAAAAAAACAATTGGCAGGAAAAGGATTTTGTTAAATTTCCGAAAAAAATAAACCGTATTATGCGCGCGATAATACATTCCTCTAGCGGGGTCGGTTTGACGGGTTCCGCCGGTCAAAGCCCTTAGGTGTTCAATTTCAGGTTTCGGAGAGTAGAGTACCTTTCCTCCCTGTTTCCGGACACTGAATCCGAAATCTCCATCTTCGAGGATGGCGTTGCCTATGTAGTTTGCGTCAAAACCGCCGGCTTCAAAATATTTATCTCTTCTGACACCGAATTTCCCCCCGGCGGCCCACTGGCATTCTGAATATTTTTCGGAATAAAAGTTTTTTAGTGTTTTACCATAAAATGTAATATATCCTCCGGAGATACCTTTTCTTTCACTTAAAATATTCGAGCCTGCTTCATATATTTTTCCCCCGATAACCCAGATGTCCGGTTCTTGCTCTTTGAATTCATTAATGTAATCAGACACTAATTCCGGAGATGGTACTACGTCATCATCAACAAAGAGGAGAATATCCCCGTTTGCTGTTTCAGCGCCTACATTCCTCGCGTTTGGAACCCCCTTTGTCTTGATAACTAAATACCGGTAGTGATATTTGTCGGTCGAAAAACCATCTAATAGGGCGCTACCCCCCGGGGTCTGATCAATAACAATCAGTTCAAAATTCTGACGCGACTGTTTTTCAAAGGCGCGCAATGTATCGAGAGTAATGGCGTCTCTGCCAACTGTCGGGATAATAACACTGATAGAAAATTCCATATCAACCAAACCTTATATTCTTAGTTTACATTTTCTTTTTATTATCTGCCACAAAGGGTCAATTTTATCAAGAAGACTTACCGGAAGGAAACTGGCTATTATAAATCCTGTCAGAAAAAACTTGTAAGGTTTAATCCTGAAAGATATAAAAAGGTGTTTCCTCGCGGATTTTAACTTTCTTTCAAAGAATAATATACGGCCAAGGTGAAAATTAAACTGGAAAGTTTTCTCTTTCTCCAGTTTTATCCCGGGAATATTTCCCGGCGGTTTTTTTTGCCGCAATGATCCAATCGGTTCTTTCTCCCCCTTACTTCTTGCTAATGAACATTTACGGGCAATCTCCGCATAGTAATTCTGTTCCTGCTTTAACGCGATTGAAATACTGTCAATGTCGAGTCTGCGGGTATACAGAATCTCCTGAATATTTGTTATTTCATAACGATCAGCAATTCGCAGCCAGAGATCGTAATCCTGAGCCTTAATGAACTCGGGGCGGTACAAGCCAACATCATCGATACATTTTTTTCTGAACATCACTGAGCCATGGCAGAATTGATTCTGGTATAAAAGCGATTTTTTCAACTTTACCGGGTCCCCGGGTAATATTGTTTCAGTGATTTTCTTGCCCGTATTTGTTATTTCGCTATAAGAAGTGCCGACTAATCCTGTATTTGAATTATCCTCTAACAGATTAACTTGTGATTCTATTCTGGTAGGCCAGGAATAATCACCGGCATCCATCCTGGCAATGTATTTTCCGTCGGCGATTGCTATGGCATCATTCAGGGATTTTGTTAATCCCTTCCATGAACGCGTAATACGTGATATCCTCGAGTCATTCAGTGAATCAATAAGAGTGTCTACAGCGGAATCGCCCCCGTCATTGACAATTATAAATTCAAAATTGGAATATGTTTGTGACAGGATGCTCTTTATGGAATCCTTGAGGAAGGGCTCATTTTCTTTAACGGACATAATTATAGACACTTTTGGAATCATGGTTATTCTGTCTCTAAAATTTACGGGCCAATCCAATAAAATTCCACTCTATTATTTCTAATCCTTAAAATTAGGATAAGAATAGAAGAGGTTACGGAAAAGGTCAAAGAAAAAGGTGATAGTCTATAGCTTTCTTTTGAGACTGAATCTGACAGGCAAGCAGACTGCCGAAGGAATTTGCAGACAAGATGTTGCCTGAGTAATACCTCAAGTGGTATCATATAGCCGTATGTTGACACGGCATAAAAACACGAGGAAATTTGTGAGTATGAATTCTTTTACCGAAAAATTGTTAACCCGGATATATTTCATTTATCTAAAGGGATATTATTATCGGTATAGGAATCAATACGCGGAAAAGATAACTCAAATTATGAGATTTGATAAGAAATCTCTCAGGTTAAAGCC
>DAOWMJ010000114.1 GCA_030643145.1 Candidatus Latescibacterota bacterium
GCTTGTACTGAATGCAAGAATAGAAATTATCAGGTAACGAAGAACAGGCGTTTGCATCCGGACAGATTGGAATATAGAAAGTATTGCAGATTCTGTGGCAAGCATACGATGCATAAACAAACAAGGTAATGACAAATAATTCATTTTTTGACCGGTAGTATTGCTGTTGTAGTTTTGGAAAAGGGTGATTGGGAGCGCTGATGACGGCCAAAGAAGTTCTACTTTCTATTATGCTGGCTAACGGCTGTTTTTCTGAGGTAGCATGGAGGTTGTAATGATAGAAAAAATTGGTAATTTTTTTAGAGAAGTAAAAGTGGAAATGCAAAAAGTTACGTGGCCTTCACGTGACGAATTGAAAGAATCCACCAAACTTGTAATTATTGCTACCTTTATAGTGACTCTGTTTATTGGTGCGGTTGACAACATACTTTCATTGATAATCAGGCTTTTACTTGGATGGTAGTTTAATCTAATTTACGTTTTGAAGGAAAGTGAATGAAAGAAAAAATTTCAAAAAATAGCGTGGAAGAAGAAACAACTGATATAGAAAACGAAAAAAGTATTTCTACTCGGGAAAACTCCGAAGCCGATAATGACAAGAAGAGTGAACCGGCAAGTGAGAAGACGGAGGATTCTTCCGGAGACAGTTTATCAGATAAGCCGGATGAACAGACGAACGATAAAGATGCTGAAGAAGCTCAAGCTGAGGCGGACTATGAGAAGTATAAAAATATGAAATGGTATGTAGTTCACACCTATTCCGGACGGGAAAAGAAGGTGCGTGATTCGATAGAGAGAATAGCGAAAAATTCCGGATTAGGAGATAATTTTGGGAATATCATTGTGGCGACTGAAGAAGTGGCTGAGATGAAGAAGGGGAAGAAAAAGGTTAGAGAACGCAAGCTCTTTCCCAGTTACATCGTAATTCAGATGGAAATGAACAATGACACCTGGAATCTTGTGGAGAATGTTTCCGGGGTCACACATTTCGTGGGTGGGAGGGAGAAACCTTTTCCCATCCCCAAAAAAGATGTAGATAGAATACTGGGCAGGATGGAAAAGAAAGAAGGAATTATTCCCGAAGTTCCATTTACGTTAGGCGATCATGTTAATGTGGTTGATGGCCCATTTTCAGAGTTTACCGGTATTGTTGATGAAATCAGCCCGGAACGCGGGAAACTGAAGGTCCTGGTTAGTATTTTTGGAAGAGAAACACCGGTTGAGCTTGATTTTCTTCAGGTAAAACCGTTGTGATTCATAGAATTTTTCCAGGAAAAAGAAATCCAAGATAGAGGAGTGTTGTAAACTATGGCTAAAAAATCAAAAAAGAAGATACTAAAGATCATCAAACTTCAGATTCCCGGCGGACAGGCCACCCCGGCTCCTCCCGTTGGACCGGCGTTGGGGCAGCTTCAGGTTAGTTCAATGGATTTTTGTAAACAGTTTAATTCGGCAACTGAAAAAATGGTGGGAAGTATCATTCCGGTCGAGATAACAATTTATATGGATAAAAGTTTTACTTTTGTGACAAAGTCTCCTCCGGCATCTGAGTTTTTAAGGAAAACCGCAAAAATCGCTAAGGGTTCGAGTGAGCCTAACAAGGACAAGGTGGCTAAAATAACATTAGCCCAGGTAGAAGAAATTGCAAAAGAAAAAATGAAGGATCTGAATGCCTACGATCTTGCCGCTGCAGTAGAGATTATCAAAGGTAGTGCCAGGAGTATGGGAATTATTGTTGAAGGTTAGGGTTTTAAGACAGAAAGTGATTGTAAGATGAAGCACGGGAAAAGATATGTTGACAATCAGAAAAAGGTTGATTCAAACAGGGAATATGATCTGGAAGAGGCTGTAGAGCTTCTAAAAAGTATGAAGCCGGGAAATTTCGATGAGGGACTTGAGTTTTCTGCCAGATTGGGCGTCAATCCTAAACATGCCGACCAGCAGGTTAGAGGAACAGTGATGCTTCCTCACGGGACTGGTAAAAAGGTCTCCGTTCTTGTTTTTGCTGAGGGCGATAAGGAACGTGAAGCCCTTGAAGCCGGCGCCGATTATGTAGGTTCTGAAGAATATATTGAAAAGATTAATAGTGGATGGTTCGGGTTCGATGTTGCGATCTCGACTCCGGATATGATGCGTGAGGTTGGAAAGCTCGGCCGATTTCTTGGGCCAAGAGGTCTTATGCCCAGTCCGAAAGCTGGAACTGTCACTGCTGATGTAGAGAAAGCGGTTAAAGAGGTAAAAGCGGGCAAGCTTGAGTATCGTTGTGATAAAGACAGCAATGTTCACGTTCAAGTGGGAAAGATCACTTTCGATAAAGAAAAACTTGTAGATAATGTAAGGGCGATAGTAAAAGAATTAATAAAATCGAAACCTCCTGCGGCAAAAGGAAAATATTTTTTAAGTATCTCTATTTCTACTACGATGGGCCCTTCCATTAAACTTGATAAAGTGTCAATTGTTGATATTGCAAAGTAACAGGGAAAGGAGTATATAGAATGGTGCAGCTGGCCAAATTTGATAAAGTTGATGAACTTATAGCACTCTTTAAGGGTGCTAAAAGTATAATTCTGAATGATTATAAGGGGCTGGATGTTGCTGCAATTTCGCAACTTAGGCGAGAGTGTCATGAAAATAATGTTATTTTCAAAGTTATTAAGAATACTCTGGCAACAAGAGCTTTTGAAAAAATGGGTAGGGAGGAGATGAACGAATTTCTTTCCGGACCGACAGCTATTGCTGTTAGCAGCGAGGAAGAAGTCCTCCCCGCTCAGATATTAAAGAAGTTTGCTGATGAGCATGAACTGCCCCGCTTTAAAGGGGCTTTGGTAAACGGCCGGATCTTTGACGAAAAAATGACGGTCGAATTCGCGTCGCTCCCGAGCAAAAAAGAACTTCAGGCGAAATTGGTTGGTACGCTGCAGAATCCGGTGCGAGGCCTTGTTATTTGCCTCGACGCTTCCCTTCGGAACCTTGTATGTGTTCTCCAAGCTATTTCTGAAAAGAAGGGGGCAGCTTAAAACAACGATTGTAGAAGTTTAATTTAGAATTTACGTTTAGACCAAAAATAATCTGGAAGGAGAAGTAAAAATGTCAGCAGAGAAAAAAGAAGAGAAAAAGAAAGAGGAAGAAGTTAAAGAGGAAAAGCCTAAAAAGACTGAAGAGCCAAAGAAGGAAGAAAAAAAGGCTAAGAAAGAGGAAAAGGTAGAGAAGAAAGTAGAGAAGGAAGAAGAAAAGAAAGCCGAGAAGAAAGAAGAAAAAACAGAGGAGAAAGAAGCCCTCAAACCTGAGTCTGCCAATGTAAAAAAGATAGTGGATTTGGTGAAAGATCTTACTGTAATGGAGCTTTCAGAGTTGGTTAAGGTTCTCGAGGATCTCTTTGGTGTGAGTGCGTCTGTTCCTATGGGCATGATGGCTGGAGGCGCCTTTGCAGCCGCAGGCGGCGCTGGAGCCGAAGAGGAACAAACTGAATTTGACGTAGTGCTAAAAGATGTTGGAAGCCAGAAAATTCAGGTAATAAAAGTTGTAAGGGCAATTACTGATCTGGGCCTTATTGAAGCTAAAAAGCTTGTTGAATCCGCGCCGGTACCCGTTAAAGAGGGCATTAGCAAGGATGAAGCGGAAGAACTTAAATCAAAGATAGAGGAAGTTGGAGCTACCGTAGAACTTAAGTAACTTACTTATTTGGTCGATTGGATTAAAAGACCAAAGAAAGGGAGGGGCCGTTTCGCATGATCAAAATGTCTAAGCGAATCGATTACAGAAAGACTCCCAAAGTGATGGAGCTTCCCCACTTGCTGGAAGTTCAGCTGTTATCTTATGATAAATTTCTCCAGCTGAAAGTCCCGAGGGAAAAGAGGAAAGATTCCGGGCTAGAGTCGGTTTTTAGATCGATATTCCCCATTGAATCATCGAGGGGCAATTTTTCACTGGAGTATCTTGGATATTCTGTTGGCGAGCCGAAGTACTCAGTTGAGGAATGTAAGGATCGGGACCTAACTTTTGCGGTTCCGTTAAAGGCTGCATTACGTCTGGTTATTATGGAGAAGGGTGCCGAGAAGGAAACTATCAAGGATATTATTCAAAGCGATGTTTATCTTGGGGATATTCCTCTGATAACGGATAAAGGCACTTTTATAATTAATGGCGCTGAAAGGGTTATTGTAAGCCAGTTACACCGTTCTCCCGGAGCGGTTTTCAGCGATAAATACCATGCTAATGGAAAAAGACTCTTTAGCGCCAGGATCATTCCGTATCGTGGATCATGGGTACAGTTCGCGATAGATGTTAATGATATAATGTATGTTTATATAGATCGTCGCAGAAAAATGCCTGTAACCATATTGCTTAAAGCTATGGGGTTTGAACCTAACAGCGGGATTATCAGGCTTTTCCATACTACAGAGGTTTATAAGATTGTTTCAGGAAAGGGCAAGAAGGATAAAGCATTGATTGAAAGGGCTGTCGCAGAGGATGTTGTTGACCCTGAAACAGGCGAAATAATTATTGAATGCGGCAGACTGATTACTGAGGAAATTCTTGCGGTATTGAAAGAGAAGAAGATTTCGAAGCTTGTTCTTGTAAAGAAGAAAAAAGGGCTTGATAGTGATGTCATCCTCAAAACTCTTGCCAAGGATACAACAGCAAGTACTGAAGAGGCTCTGAAACGAATCTATAATTTGCTGAGGCCCGGGAACCCCCCGAATTTGGAAACGGCAAAGGCTCTTCTGCAGAGATTGTTCTTTAATCCCAAACGTTACGATCTGGCAAAAGTAGGACGGTATAAGATCAACAAACGTCTTGGCATAGATGTTCCTATGGATACAACCACACTGACACCTAAAGACTTTCTGGCTGTAGTTGCGAATCTTATTAATCTTAAAGAAACCGATGGTCCGGTTGATGATATTGATCATCTTGGTAACAGGCGTGTACGTTCTATTGGGGAGCTTCTTGCTAATCAGTTCTCGATAGGTCTTTCAAGAATGGCAAGGATTATTCGCGAAAGAATGACAATTCAGGAATCGGATAATCCGACTCCTTACGACCTGGTAAATGCGAGAACGGTCAGTGCGGTAATACAATCCTTCTTTGGCAGCAGTCAGCTTTCGCAATTTATGGATCAGACTAATCCTCTTGCGGAACTGACTCACAAGCGCCGTCTTTCAGCTCTGGGTCCCGGCGGGCTAACCCGTGAAAGAGCCGGGTTTGAAGTGAGGGATGTACATTTTACGCATTATGGTCGCCTATGTCCCATTGAGACGCCGGAAGGGCCAAATATCGGGTTAATTACATCACTCGCCTCTTTTGGCCATCTCAATGAATTCGGGTTTCTGGAAACGCCGTATTTGAAGGTTAAAAATGGAGTAGTGACCGATAAAATAGAAATGTTATCTGCTGATATGGAAGATGACGTAATAATAGCTCACGGGGGTTCTGCGGTTGACAAAAAGGGGAAACTCACTGCGAGTAGAACTATGGCAAGACGCAGGAGCGATTTCGCGCTGGTAGATCCCAAGAATGTTGATTATATCGATGTTTCTACCAATCAGCTGGTTGGTATTTCAGCGGCACTTATTCCTTTTCTTGAGCATGATGATGCTAACAGAGCTTTAATGGGTTGCAACATGCAGCGCCAGGCTGTTCCGTTATTAATACCACAAGCTCCACTGGTTGGGACGGGGCTTGAGGGTAAAGCGGCTTATGATTCAGGAGTTCTTGCCATTGCCAAGAGAAGCGGGGTAGTGAAGAGTGTTTCGGCTGATAGAATTCAGATTTCTTACAGTTCTGATGTCAAGGATGACGACCTGGGCGATTTTTCAGGTTTTGGCGGATTTGA
The DNA here is from genome assembly GCA_030643145.1 of Candidatus Latescibacterota bacterium. Taxonomy (GTDB): domain Bacteria; phylum Krumholzibacteriota; class Krumholzibacteriia; order Krumholzibacteriales; family WJIX01; genus JAGHBT01. The sequence goes on from DAOWMJ010000114.1 coordinate 5,837, forward strand.
TGAATACAAACTCGTGAAATATCAGAGATCAAATCAGGACACTTGTATTAATCAGAAACCGATAGTGAATCTTGGAGATAAGGTTAAAAAAGGTGATGTGATTGCCGATGCTTCAGCCTCGGACAATGGGGAATTGGCAATTGGGAAAAATTTGGTGGTTGCCTTTATGCCTTGGCGTGGTTACAACTACGAGGATGCTATTATCATAAGCGAACGCCTTGTGAAAGATGATGTATTAACGTCTATTCATATAGAAGAATATGAAATACAGGTTCGTGATACTAAAGCAGGTAAGGAAGAGATCACAAGAGAACTTCCCAACATGGGAGAAGATGCGTTGTCCAACCTTGATGAAGATGGAATAATAAGGGTGGGGGCGCGTGTTAAAGCCGGTGATATTCTTGTCGGCAAGGTTACGCCAAAGGGAGAAACGGAGCTTACTCCTGAAGAGAGATTACTTAAAGCGATTTTCGGAGAAAAGGCGGGAGATGTTCGTGACGCTTCCCTTAAAGCCGGGACAGGCATGGATGGAATAGTA
>DAOWMJ010000191.1 GCA_030643145.1 Candidatus Latescibacterota bacterium
ATTTGACGTCAAAGCCTTTGCCGCGAGAGAGACAAGCTCATTTTTCATATCGAATAGGTCATAGTCAATCAAAACCACTTCAGCCAGTTTTCCAAGATCGTTTGGCGCGTCAAAGTCGACAAGTTCCATCAAGCGGTGAAAGGCAAGCCCGAATCCGGCGGCCCTGCTGGAAACACCTTTGTCGTTTTCGCGCTCCATATCCGATTCGGAGTAGTCCCTTCGTATAGGAGACAACCCTCCCTTCAGGGATGATGGAGAAATTATTAATGGAGCGGAGGCAGCTTTCTTGATAAGTTCCCTTCTCTCACCAAGCCACTCTTCCCTTTTTCGCGCTCCCCGATTTCTTAATCTATCGTTCATTTCAGGTATCCGCGTAAAGGGTTTTGCGACATCGCAAAGAAGAGGAAGTTGTGAAACAGCTAGTCGTGAAACAAAATCCTTCGCGTTAAAACCATCCGTTTTTTCTTCACTACTGAGAGATTTCTCCGTGTGAGGCAGGACAGATCCCGTGTTTTCCATGCTGATCGATCCAGACGATTTCTTATCCGGCTCAAGAGGAAGACTGTTTTCAAGAAGCTTAAAATAGCTCTCTTTCTTCGATACTAGAGGAATTACAAGAAGGTCGCCGCTCCTTGTAGCCGCAACATAGAGAAGCCTCACATTCTCAGCGTTTTCCTTTAACTTATCCAGCTCAAACCGCTCCGCGAATTCACTTGTTTGCCAATTGTTCTTTAACTTAAAATCTATTTTTCCGCCGCCATCAATAAAAATGTTATTCGTGTAACGAATTTTTTGAAGCAAATTTATCATTATTACCACTGGGAACTGCAGCCCCTTCGATTTATGAACACTTATCAGCCTGACCGCGTTTTCATCTTCCTCAACAAGAGAAGATTCTCCCTCTTTGGCTCCGGATAATCCCTGGTCTCTTAACCATCTGGCAAAATACCTGAATGAATGAAGAGATTTATCAAAGTTACGCGCCCTCTGCAACGCCTTGTTAATATTCGCGACCCTCTGATCACCATGAGGCCTAAAGAGAGAAATCTCTCTAAAATTTGTCCGCCGCATAAGTTCTTTTACAGTTTCCGCCGCTCCTCTTTGATTCCGGGTTTCGTGCAAATCAGCCAGAAGCCGATAAGCCTCCCCCAAATCTTCAAATTCGGTTCCTTCGGGAATGTCACCGGAAAGATAATCCAGCTTTCCCCCATTTTCCTTAAATAGATATATCTCTTCATCACTGAAACCAAAAAGAGATGACCGAAGGGTTGAAACAAGAGCAACCGAATCCAAAGGATCTTCTATCGCCCAGACAGCCGCCGAAAGATCGCGGATTTCCTGCCGTGTAAAATAAAGCCCGCCCCCTTCGACAATATACGGAATCTCCTCGGAACGAAGCGGATTCTCATAGTTTTCCAGTCCTGTACTCCCTCTATAGATCAAAGCGATATCACTGTACCGCACCTGTCGGAACTCCTTAGTATCAACATCTCTGACGAGGCGTTCTTCCACGATGAGCCATTTAATCAGCCGGGCCACTCCTTTCCCCTCCAGAGCTCGCAATTCGTCAGCCTTCATCCCTTTGTCGTTATATTCAAGATCGAGCAGTACTACTGATGTGTCCCTGTCACGGCGATGAGCGTGAATCGCTTCATAGGCCGGCTGATACCTGCCCTCTTCCGGTTTCTTTATCAAAGTGGAGAAAGACGCGTTTATCCAGTTTATAATTCCACTTCCCGACCTGAAATTCTGGGTTATCTTCAGATGTGAACCCTCTTCGAGAAAACAATCTTTCACTCTTTCATAAACTTCAATATCGGCCTTTCTGAATCTGTAAATACTCTGTTTCGGATCACCCACAACAAACAGACTCGACTGTCCGGAACGCCCGCCCAACTCTCCATTCTTCCCAATCCCGCCAAGTAAAAAGACAATCTCAGCCTGCAGAGAATCCGTATCCTGAAACTCATCAACAAGAATATAGCGATAACGCTCCTGAAGAAGCCCAAGGATTTCCGTATTCTTCAGGAGTTTTCTTGCTTCTATCAAAAGATCATCAAAATCAAGTATGCTTTCCACCCTCTTTTGTTTCTCCACATATTCAAGAAATTCCTCAAACCAGGAGGTAAGACCTTTCGCGATTCGATCCATAAGAAAGTGTCTTTGTTCTTCCTGAAGATTCGCCATTTCTTTTACAATACTTTTCTGTTCCGCGCATTTTTCCGGTGGATTCCAGTTCGATCTTGCTCCTTTGGGTTTTGGCACATCAATCCCCAAAAGGAAATCTTCGAGTTGCTCTCCCTCCAGTCCGCCGGCTTTAGTGAATTGTTTGAGAAATCTATCTATCTCTTTATACCCTTTATCTTCCCGGCTTGTACAATACTCCTGAATGGACCGCGCAAGTAATAGTGAGTGTTTGTTTAGAGTTTCATAAAAAGGCTTAATATCTATCAGTTTCTTCCGGGATTTGCTGGCATCTTTCTTCAATCCTGCGCCTTTAGGGTCACCCTTTTCCAAAATCCCCGTCACATATCGCTGGGAACGGCTATAGTAAAAAGCGAACGCGAGTTCCTTTAATTTAGCAATTCCTCCTCCTACACCAAAGAAACGCCGTAAATAATAGTCATGCGGGGATGATGTTTCGGAAATAAAATCATGCCAGCATTCCTCCAGAAACAAGGAATCATCAGGCTCTGTAAGCATGGAGAAACCGGGATCTATCCCCGCTTCCACAGGAAAATCTCTCAGCAGTGAAGAGGCAAAAGAATGAATTGTAGATATAGGAGCCCTTTCCAGATCAATAAGGGCACTTTTCATTTCAGAACTGCCATCAGCATCTGATCGAGCGAGCGCTGACATCTCCCTTCTCAACCTTGTTTTCATCTCCGCGGCTGCTTTTTCGGTAAAGGTGATAGCAACGACCTCCGTACATTTTGCCTTCCCCTTTTCTAAAATTGAAAGATAACGATTAACAAGTAAAGTTGTCTTTCCCGTTCCAGCTCCAGCTTCAAGACAGAGGGACTCATCGATCAATTCTTCCGCTTTTTCCCTTTGAGCTTTATCAACGAGAGGGTGTTCTTTATCACTCATTCTTTCCCACCTTGAAACAGCCCTTTCATCTCTAAATAATCCCGGCACCGATCGTCAAAAACCGCCTTCCTCTGAAATATGGCCGCCTTACCGGTCGGACACACGGAAACAACCGAACAAAATTTGCAGTTATCCCGCGAAGGAACCGCGAAAAAAAGCCCGTCTTCTATCCCGTTTATAATGATCCCAACTATCTTATCAAACTCAGTTCTTATGCTCTCCAATTCCTCGCCACTGAATCTCACGAAACTCTTCTTCCCCCTTTTAGCATTCACCCTTCTATACTCGGCAACGCCTGATCTTAAAGGCCGGCCGGAAATATGAGAAGCCCCCAGAAGGTAAACAGGGAGCTGGAGATAATTCCCGCCATTTAGATCATTATTCTTCCCCTTCAATTCTCCGGTTTTATAATCTATCACTCTAAAGCCTTCATCCCCCTTAAAATCTATTCTATCGATCCTGCCTCTGAATCTAACTTTCCTCTTTTTCCCTGGAAGACTGATTTCGATATTATCTCCTCTGAAACCAAATGACTTTTCAAATAAAACCGGGGTGTAATCCTCTTTTTCCTCCAGTTCCTTTTCGAGGAACAACCTTACGGAATGTTCTATCTCCTGTTTTTCCATTTCCCATAATAATTCAAGCCCAACGGACTGTCCGTTAGAATATTCCACGAAGACCTCGCGGGCGGTTTTCTTAAAAACATCCAATATCTGCTTCCATTTATCCTGTTGAAGAGGCAATAGGCGCTCTTTATCCAAATTTTTGTAAAGACGCTCCAGAAGATCGTGAACTATCGAACCTCTCTGCATTGGATTAATGCTGATTATCCTGTCCGGTTCTTCCAGCGATTCAACACCTAGAAGATAATTCATAAAAAAGGAAAATGGGCATCTCGCGTACTGCTCCATCGCTGTCGATGAAAATGAATAATCTTTTTTTCCCAGCATTGAACGAATTCCCTCACGGGCACAGTCCGATTCA
>DAOWMJ010000183.1 GCA_030643145.1 Candidatus Latescibacterota bacterium
CGAGACTTCCTCCTATCAGGGTGATCCTATCGGTATCAACATCATCTCTGGAGAGAAGATAATCGACTCCGAGTATCACAGCGGACGGGGTTTCCAGAACAGCCTTGTGAATCCCCGAAAGTGCAATCATAAATTCAGTTGTCGAAAGATCCTCTTTTTTGCCCTTATACGGATAATCTATAGCCATAATGATCATTCCGGAGGTTCCTTTAATGTAATCGACAGTCATACTGCCCGTTCTGAGCCCTCCGAGGATAATTAAGGCGGGAAGGGGTTTATCTGTATCCTCCGGTACTTTAATCCTGGCAGAAAAAAGTATATCTGTATTGCTGACCGCTCTGATAGATCTGTAGATATGTCCGTTCTTTAGCTCTTCTTCCACTACTTCTATATTCCCCAGCTCTCCGCGCATAGCGGCGAATTCATCCCGGAAATCGCGCTGCTTCAGCCATCTCCCTCCCAGGTATACCCCGGCCATCAATAAATGAAAGATAACGAGAAATATTATTACCCATCTGCGTCGCATCGGAACCCCTGCATGAAAGAACATCTAATACTATTTTTATAATACCAGAAAATTTTCTTCCATCAATGCAATAGTGTGCCTATTGACTAGAAGAGACCTGGCTGTATACATGTAAAGGCACGCCATACCCTTAGAGAGATGAAGCGTTAAGATGATCAGGGATATTCACATTACGTACTACCAGCGCCGGTGGTGGGATATTGGTCATTTTCATTTTGATATAAATATTATTTTATCCTCTATCAATCTTTCTCTCAAGATTTCTAATTCTTCTGGTTTATTCATCTTTTTGTACAATTCATATAGTTTTTTCAAAATTTTAGTGACAATTTTATGATCGGGGCCATGCCTTTTTTCCAATGATACTAATAATTGTTTGTAAAGAGACTCAGCTTCATTGTATTTCCCTAGGTTGGTGTAAAGTTCAGCAAGATCGTACATCATATTTATCTGAGAAGTATCCGGTGTTGAAGTCTTTTTTTTCTTTTTTTCCAGAACTAGCTTTAATAAGGGCAAAGCTTCAACATATTTGCCCTGAAGACGCAAAAGACAAGAAAGTATGAACTTAGAACCTATTACATCTGGATGATCCGGCCCCAGTGTTTTTTCTCTTATTGTCAACGCACGCTTACAAGTTGACTCAGCTTCGGCGAATTTGTTCTGTCTTTGATAAAATGTACTTAGATGATCCAAGGATGAAGTTACATTTTGATGATCCGGGCCAAATTCTTTTTCCAATATTACCAACGCCCGCTTGCGGAGGATCTCAGCTTCATCATATTTGTTCTGTTTTTCATAAATAAACGCAAGATTTATCAGATCAATTCCGACACAAAGATGACAATCCCCAAGTTCCTTCTCATCTATTGCTATAGCATAACAATAAAGGGATTCGGCTTCAGAATATTTTCCTTTGAAATTTTGAAAACCAATGCTAAATTCAACCGGGAACGTCCAATATGGATGATCCGGGTGAGACAATCTCTTTTCTATTGCGATAGCTCGCTTGCAAACTTGCACAGATTCAGAATGCCTACATTGGAATGTATAAAGTACTGAAAGATATTTGAGATTTTTAACAACTTTATTATGATACGAACCATATTTCTTTTCAGCATATCTCAGAGCTTTTTCAGCTTCTTCAGTAGCTTTTGTATATTCTTGATTTATAAAATGGTGAATGGACTCGGAATATAGTTCACGCCACGAAATGTCATTTGCATAACTTGTAGTGATGAACGATATATTCAACATAACCATAAAAAGTAAAATTTTATTATACGCAAATATCATTTTTACCATAATTCATCTCTTCTTTGATACAATTATTCATTCTCCATTAACAATTAGTGTGTAATAGTTCCTTCCCTTAATTTATTACTCTGCCCGAAAATAGCTGTAAATTCAAGTAAAGATATTTACAGATTAATTTGCACGGGAAATAATCAAAAAGTTTCGATTCCGGCTACGGCTTTTTGTGATCACTTTCATAGTTGACAGGGAAAATCAGGATTTATATAATCAGCTTGGATTGATAAAGTGGGTATTGTCATTAAACAGGAGGGAAAATCATGAAAAGGCTTGTAGCTTCAATTGTCATCGTATCGTTTTTCTTTACCATGACAGGGTGCAGCAGTATTAGCAGGACAAAGAAGGGTGCTCTTATAGGATCAGGTACAGGTGCCGCAATAGGGGCTGTCATCGGCAAAAAAGCCGGGAACACTGCACTGGGCGCTATACTGGGCGCTGCTGTCGGAGGCGCGGCGGGGGCCTATATCGGAAATTACATGGATAAGCAGGCGGAAGAGATAGAAAGGGACATACAGGGAGCTAAGGTCGAGAGGATAGGAGAAGGCATAAAGATAACATTCGATTCGGGGATACTCTATGACGTAGGCAAGGCTTCGCTTCGCCAGGAGGCAAAGAACAATCTTAATGAACTCGCCCGGATACTGAACAAATACGAGAATACCAATATTCTTATAGAGGGTCATACCGACGCTACCGGCTCGGAAGAGTATAACCTGGAATTGTCACGGAAGAGAGCCCAATCAGTGGCCAATGAGGTAGCATTCCAGAAAGTGGATCCCACCCGTTTTACAATTATGGGTTACGGAGAATCCCAGCCGTTAGGCTCAAACGAAACCGTCCAGGGAAGACAGCAGAACAGAAGGGTTGAGCTGGCCATAATGGCCAATGACAAACTCAAAAAAGTAGCTGAAGGAAAAGTATAAGGATAGTTGGGATAAAATGACGCGATTTTCTTTTATTCGGAGAGGGAGGGGATTGAAATAAGTATTTTTTTACATAGTAGTCAATTATATCTGAGGCTCCGTAATAAGGATAAATAATTTGTCTTTTAACCTATTTACCACACTTTAGATTCTTAATATACAAAGATAAATAACGCAAAAGCGGGGCTTAGGGATTAAACCCCAAGCCCCGCCCACTTAATATTCTAAGCTAAACTCCAGTTCCTTATAACACTATTTACCGTCAGGTATATGGAAAGTGGAGAAAGAAAAAGCGCGAATTGCAAACCTAACACTTACGAGGAGGTTGAAAAGTATGAAAGTAAATACGGGAAGCATAATATAACGTCTAAAGGGGAAACAGTATCAATAGGTCAGTATAATAAATTCCTGATTTGAAATAATAATTTAGTACTGTGTTTTTGTGTAAAAAGTGGTGCTAATCATAAGGAGTGATGAAGTTATGACAAAACCTGCCAAAAGTGTTCTCAAAAAGTATAATGTGGATTATGCGAAGGATACTGAATTTTCTGCCTTTGCCCGCCTTCTTCAAAGTAAGTGGAGAAAGAAGAAGAAACATCCAGAACAAAAAGAGAAATACGGAAATTACCTGCCAATTAATTACGCAAAAGAAACCAAAGTAAACTTCCTTACAGATAGAATAGGCGCTCTCGTCCAATATGAAGTATACAAAGCTAAAATGGAAGGAAGGATGATCAGTGAGCCCAGAATCTGGAACAACATGTTATCTTCTCAACCATTATGCTTTAACCTGTTTGGTGAACTTCATTATGATTTGAAACTGGCAACAAAATATTTTCAGAAGCTTTTTCCTGGAAAGATAAAGGAAGTTACAGAGGTAAAGTTTGAATATTCTCCGGGTTGGGAAAATCGTAATTACACAGGGGATCGTTCCGCATTTGACGTTTTTATTGAATACAAGAACAAGAAGAGTAAAAGGGGTTTTATAGCTATTGAAGTAAAGTATGCTGAAAATATGAGAGGGAGCAAGAAAAATGCTCGTAAGATTTTCGATGATCATAAAAAACAATATCTTCCCATTGCTAAAGATGCAGGAATATTCCCCAAATCAGCAATTGAAATATTGAAGGGAAGTTCACTTCAACAAATCTGGCGTGATCATCTCTTAGCCTTTGCCACACGGAAAGATTATGACGAAGGTTTCTTTGTGTTTTTATATCCTGAAAGAAACGAACAATGTAAAAATGCTGTTGCAGAGTACACAAAACTTTTGAGCACTAAAAGTGAAAAGAAAACGATATTTTGTCCTCGTACTCTAGAGAAATTTGTAAGCGCATTGGTACAAGTTAAAAGGACCGGATGGCCAAAAGAGTTTAGAGAGCGTTATTTAGGGATAAAATAGTTTGTAGGATATTCAAAGACGTATTTAATACGGCCGTTTAATTCTTGACAAAATCACCAAATGTATTACAATGTAATACAGGAGGTGGGTCATGAATCGACCTATTACAGTCAGAATTCCAGAAGACCTAAGGAAGCTTCTTGAAGGAATCAGCAAAACCGAGAATAAACC
>DAOWMJ010000187.1 GCA_030643145.1 Candidatus Latescibacterota bacterium
ATTTGACGATATATAAAAAAAGTGTATGATCGGATAAATAAAATCTACAGCTCAATTTTACAGGAGGTTCTTATGAAGTACGACGTTGTTGTTATAGGTGGGTCTGCCGCCGGGATTATTGCCGCGAAGACAGCCAAACTTGATTATCCTGAAAAGAGTGTGCTTGTTGTACAAAAGGAGAAGGTAGTTCTCATTCCTTGCAGTATTCCATATACCTTTTCGACATTAAAGAGCGTTGAAGAGGGTATTATGAGTATAGACGGGCCGAAAAAACTGGGAATTGAATTTCTTGTGGATGAGGCTGTGAGTGTTGATCATGAAAACAAGATGATTAAGACATCAGGGGATAAAGAAGTTGAGTACGATAAGCTTGTTCTTGCTACTGGATCGACGCCTGTTATACCTCCAATTGAAGGTTCAAAGGTTGATGGCGTATATTCAATCCCTAAAGATTATGAATATATTAAGAAAGTTCAGCCGGAATTAAAGGCTTCAAAGAATGTTGTTGTGATTGGCGCGGGGTTTATAGGTATGGAAATGAGTGATGAACTCAGAAAAGAAGTTGAAAAAGTAACATTGGTTGAGGCTCTCGACGGTGTATTACCATTAGCTTTTGATAAGGATATCTCTGATTATGCGGCCAAGGCATTATCAGAAAACGGGGTTGAAATCAGGACTTCAAGCAGAGTTAAAAGGATCAAGAGTGAAAATGGGAGGGTTTCAGGGGTCGAGTTTGACGATTCAACTGTGATTGAAGCTGACGCGGTAATTCTTTCAATTGGATATAAGCCGACTACAAAACTTGCAAAAGAAGCGGGTTTTCATATGGGTCTTACCGGAGGAATATGGACAGATGAATATATGAGGACATCAATAAAAGATGTGTTTGCAGCGGGCGATTGTGTTGAACATAAATGTTTCTTTACAAGAAAGCCGTCAAGGTTAATGCTGGCTTCAACTGCTACATTTGACGCGAGAATAGCTGGAGGAAATCTATTTGGTTTAAGAATGGTTAGAGAAAAGAAGGGAAATCTCGCGATATTTTCAACATCGATAGAGGGTGTATCGTTGGGGGCGGCGGGGAAAATAGAAACAACGTCAAGAGCTGAAGGTTTTGATATAATTGTCGGTAAGGCACAATCACGTGATCGCCACCCCGGCTGTCTAAGCGATAGCTCTATTCAATATATAAAACTTGTCTTCGCTGGCCCAAGTGGAATATTGCTTGGCGCCCAGGTGGTTTCAGGTAAATCAGCTGGTGAGATGGTTAATATACTTGGAGTAGCTCTTCAGAATGACATGACGGCAACAGATCTTGCTACTCTGCAATTTGGAACGCACCCTCTGCTAACATCAGCGCCTACGATGTATCCTATAGTTGATGCCGCCAAAAACGCGTTAAGAGAAATTAGCAAATAGCAGTTCGGCGGACAGCTGTTTAGGAAAATTGTTTGAACGGTGTTCTTAGAGAGAAAAAATGAATTTTAGAGAGTTTGTTTTAAAGCATGAAAATACTATTAAGCCTCTTGAGAAACAGATTGCTCTAGCGCACTGGGGGGGCGCTACAACCGGCAGCAAAAGGGATTATGATAAATTATCCCGATTGCAGTTTAAAGTTGAGGAAGTATACGCGAGCAGAGAGGACTTCGCGTTTGTAGGGAAAACAAGAGAAAAGGGCGATTTCGAGAATGAAATGCTTGCTCGAACTGCGGATATACTCTATTTACGCTATCTTGGCAAGCAAACGGATTTATCCCTCCTGGAGGAGATCACAAAGCTTGCTTCCGGACTGGAAAACAGGTTTAATGTCTTCAGGACTGAAATTGAAGGGAATGAACTGACCCAGAATGATGTAGCAGGGATATTAGCAGTAGAGAGAGATTCTACAAAAAGACGCCTTGCGTGGGAAGGCCATAAACGGGTTGGAGAACTCCTGGAGGAAGATCTTATCAGGCTTGTTGAGTTTAGAAACAAGACTGCTGTGAAGGCCGGATTTGATAATTTCTATTCAATGTCTCTTTATCTTACCGAGCAGAATGAAGATGATCTTGTAAAACTTTTTGACAATCTTGAACGGATTACGCGGGAACCGTTCAGAGCCGTCAAGAAAGAATTGGACATTGGATTATCAGAGCTGTATGGAATCTCGGAAGAACGGATAATGCCATGGCATTACTCTGATCTGTATTTTCAGGAGCTGCCCCCGGTAGCAAGTATCGATTTTGATAGATTTTACAAAGGAAGAAACCCCGTCCGAATAGCGGAAGAATTCTATAAAAGTATCGGAATGCAGGTTGGTGATATTTTAGCGCGAAGCGATCTTTACGAACGCGGCGGGAAATCTCCTCATGCCTTCTGTACTGATATTGATCGCTGTGGAGATATCCGAATTCTGTGTAATATAAAGGATACAGTGAGGTGGATGGATACAGCTCTTCATGAATTGGGGCACGCTGTTTATGATAAATATATTGACAGATCCCTTCCATTTTTTCTGAGGATATATCCGCATCTTTGCTTGACCGAGGCCTCCGCCATGTTTTTCGGAGCCCTCGCGACAGATCCGTTATGGATGAAAAGCGCTCTTGGTTTAAGCGGGGAAGAAGTGGATGAAATTGCACCTGCCGCCGGGAAGGCTCTCAGCGCGAAGCATCTTGTATTTGCCCGCTGGTGTCAGGTCATGTTCAGATTTGAAAGGGAGCTTTACAGGGATCCACACAGGAATTTAAACACTCTCTGGTGGGATATGGTCCAGAAGTATCAATTTGTTACTCCTCCTCCCGGAAGAGACAAACCTGATTGGGCAACGAAGATTCATATTGTTACCAGTCCGGTTTATTACCATAATTATATGCTTGGCGAACTTATAGCGGCTCAGTTTCGTCATTACATTAAAATTAATGATTTAGGGGAGGGGTCGGAAAACAATCGCCGGATATACGGAAATCAGGCTGTAAGCAGATATTTTATTGATCATATCTTTCACGAAGGCAATTTGCTTCCCTGGAATAAATTTATAGAAAAGACTACAGGCGAACCCCTGAACGCGGATTATTTAGCATCACTTTTCGTGAAGGGGAAGGATTGATTTAGTTACTTTCGGCTGCGGTTGTTCAATCTCGGTTATTCTTCTTCCATTGTGATTATCGGGTTTCCCTCGCAGGGGGTAATCACACAGGGGGTTGTTTCTATCTTGAGAAATCCGTGTATTTCTGATATATTATACTCATTGATCGATTCTGATATCGATTAATTATTAGGAGGTTTGTTAAGTAATGGAGCAATAGACAGAAGGGTGAATTTTATGAAAGGCTTTAAAATAATAGCACTGTGTGGTTTTATTTTACTCTTCATTGTCTTCTGCCATACTGCGGGCAACAGCCGGAGCGCGGGAAGCTCGGCGCCGCGAGTTGCCAGTGATAGCGAGAATGTTGATCTTAAAGGAAGGTGGGAGAGCGGTGGTCACTGCGGAGCTGTGGCGGCGATGGGGGATACCGCCTATTTCAGTGATGATTCAACTCTTGTGGCAGTTGATTTTTCCAATCCCGGGAACCCCGTTAAGTTAGCAGAAATTACAGTAACTGAACTTATAAACGACATCACTCTAAACGGTAATTTTGCCTATCTGGTTGATGATTATAATGGGCTTCATCTGATAGATATCAGCGATCCTGATACTATGGTTGAAGCAGGGTTTTATAGCGTTGGCGGCGGCGCTCGGGGTGTAGACGTAAGCGGTAATTTTGCCTATGTGGCCGATGTTGATTCCGGTCTCAGGGTGATAGATATCAGCGATCCCGGCAACCTTGATGAAGTTGGGGTCTTTGACACGGATGGATATGCTATAGACGTTGCGGTAAGAGGTAATTATGCCTATGTGGCGGATGGTTTAGACGGCCTCAGGGTGATAGATATCAGCGATCCGGATACTCTCTTTGAAGCAGGGTTTTTTGATACCGGCAGCTATGCCTGTGGTGTAGCCATAGACGGAAACTTTGCCTATGTTGCTGATTTTAGCAATGGCCTTCGTGTGATAGATGTCAGTGATCCCGAGAGCCTCGATGAGATAGGGTTTTTTGATACTGCCGGACAGTCCTGGAGCGTAGCCGTAAGCGGTAATTTTGCCTATGTGGCTGATAAGGATTCCGGCCTTCGCGTGATAGAAATATTAGATCCCGAAA
>DAOWMJ010000170.1 GCA_030643145.1 Candidatus Latescibacterota bacterium
ACTATAAAAGCGGCATGAGGTCCAAGAATAACCGCGAGAAGAAGCCCCCCCCCAAGGTGCCCGCTTGAACCCGTCCCCGGTATTGAAAAATTTATCATTTGAGCGGCAAAAATAAAGGCGCCAAGCACTCCCATAAGGGGTACTCGGGTATTATCAAGAAAACCTCTTAATTTTCTTGAGCAATACCACAGAAGAACGCTCGTTGTCATCCACAATGTTCCCCCTACAGCGGGCGACACAAGCGCGTCCGACATATGCATGAAGTCACCTTCCAACCAATCCGTAACACTTTTGTTCGTTATCTTGCTAGAAACATGCTACTTAATAACACATTGGTCAAGTTCAAATAATTACTCCTTTTCTATCTTCTCTTTCATTGCCGGTTTTACAGGATACGATTCACAGGTTTAGGAAGACAATCATTCATATCCAAGCTTTCTTTGAATACGCGTAAATCTTTCTTTTCCTTCGCCTAAAACTCAGTTACTATATAGGCATAGTACAAAACCAGGAATCATTTAGCAATTTATCCAGGGTGTTTCTACGGAAACGCTCAAGAAAGGTATTAATGTGAAGAAGATATATATTACAACTCTCATTCTCTTTTTCGCCCTTGCTTTAAACACCCTTTTTGCCGCGTCAATCGATGAATATATTAAAAAGGCAATAGATTATCAGCGCTCCTCAAAACTTGATGAAGCCCTCGGGGTGCTTGAAGATGCCCTCGGCGACTATCCCGACAACTCAACTCTTTACGCTTATACAGGACTATACACCGGCATGAAAGCCGGGCAGACAAACAATTTCCTGAAGGCGGGGCAGCTAAGTTCAGAATCTTTCAAGCTTCTTGACAAAGCTGTGTCGCTCAGCTCCGATAACCCGATCGCTCTGCTGTTCAGAGGGCTTATGTCAGTAAAAGTTCCTGCATTTCTCGGTAAGCTGGACGGAGGAATCAAAGATCTTCAGCGGACATGTGATATTATCAGCCGGTCTCCGGATAAATTATCATTTGAAAACACAATCCTCACCTGGGATTTACTCGGAGAGGCTTACAAAAAAAAAGGGGCTATTGATCAAGCCATAGCCGCGTGGGAAAAGATAGTAAAGATCGCTCCAGAATCTGATGAAGCTGAAGCTGCTGACACAAAGATAAGAAAACTAAAGCTTAAAGACAAAAATGAACCTGAACCCAAAAAAGCAAAACCTGAAACGGATTCAATTGAAACAGGTTCTGATTCAGGCAAATTAGTAACCGCGGGCAGAGAAGCGTTCCGGCTCGGAGATTATCAACAAGCAAGAAAAATTTTTGAAAAAGCGGTAGAGGAAAATCCTCAAAGCGCTATCGCCTATAAATGGTTGGGCCTTACAATTGCCAAACTGGGGGAAAAGGGCTATGATGACAGAATAGCAGAAGACACAGATTTAAGGTCAACTCTCGTTTTCGAATCAATGGAAAATTTCGACAAGGCTGTCGAGCTAGCGCCCGATGACCCGGAACTCAGATTTATCAGAGGCTCAATGGGAGTTTATTTCCCCTTCTTTACCCAAAAACTTGAACAGGCCATAAAAGATCTTAATATGGTCCTCGATAGCGAAGTTTCAGATTCACTCAAATCGGAAACCCTGTATATGCTGGGAGTAGCTTATCAAAAGAAGGGGATGAGTTACTGGATTGATGTGGCTGTAAGACACTCCGAATCCGCCGCCGCTCAAACGATCTATAACTCCGTCCGCCCCGATATAAAAAGAATCGATCCTTCAAAGCAGGAAAAACCCTGTCTTATAATCGATTTCGTTCTTGGCTTTCAAGACGAGCTTGCCCCTCAAACTGCGATATGGATTGAAGATAAAAAAGGGAATTATGTTAACACTATCTATGTTTCAGGGTTCAGCGGACACGCAAAGGATACTCAGGTTGTACTTCCTCTCTGGGCTGAATCGTCGACTTTTACTAATATCGATGCAGTCACGAGCGCCAGTATAGATATCGGACATCACATTTATACATGGAACCTTAACAACTTTGAAGGCAACACTATCAAGAAGGGCTATTATATAGTAAATGTCGAAGTCTCCTACTGGCCGAGCATGAAACATCAGCTCGCAAAAACCATTATCAATATCGGTGATAACAGCAAAAAGGAGCTTATTGAGGAAGGAAATTTTATCCCATACCTTGAAGTTCAATATCTAAAGAACTAGATTCAGCAACCCCCCGACAAGGAGCGTTGATATTATCATTATTAAAGCCGACTTTATCATACCCTTTACTCCGAGTTCCTTTATCATTACCGCAAATGTGGCCGCGCAGGGAAAGTACATCGTCAAAACGACGCTGGAAATAACAAGCTGCTTGAATGTGAGCTGAAGAGGCACAAGCATGCCTACCGCGACATCCTTTCGCAAAAACCCTACAACCAATGCCGCTACCGCGCCTGTCGGAAGACCAAAGACTCCAGAAATCACCGGCCCCATAAGCCTTCCCATAAATTCTATTACCCCAAGGGTATAAAGAATATTGATGGCAAATACCCCAACCAGCACCCAGGGTACAGCTTCCCTTACAAACCAGACAACCCTCATCCAGAGCTTTTGAAGAAGTGTTTTCCAGTAAGGGATACGGTATGGTGGGATTTCAATAAAGAGCTCCGGCGCCCTGCCTTTCATCATTTTGTTCATAAAGAGACCCAGAACAAGCCATACCAGAAACAAGGTTCCAAAGACTATAGACAATCCCAACGCCCCTTCCTTACCCACAAGCCCCATAATCATCGCGATTTGAGCCATACAGGGTACAGCAATCGCCATTATTGTAATAGACAGAAACCTCTCCCGCTTTGTTTCCATAATCCTTGTTGAAAGAGCTCCCGGTACGTTGCACCCCAGACCCAGGATCATCGGCATTATTCCATAACCGTGCAAGCCAATTCTATGCATCGCGTTATCTACGAGAACCGCGAGTCTGGGAAGATAACCGGAATCCTCCAAAACAGAAAGAACCAGATAAAAAGCGATTATATAAGGCAGTACGGCCGCAAGTGGAACGTAAAATCCCGTTGTAAGAATACCGAAAGATTCCCCAAAATCGATCTGTCCATCGACAAGTTTTCCTATCAGAATATCATGGATTACACCTTTTGATCCCATTACAAACGACAGCTTCATCATAACAGGCGCCCAGATTCTCTGGAACAATGGATCCATTACATATGCAATAAGTCCCTCCCCAATAAATCTTATAATTTGAAAAGAAAGGAAAAGAACCACAGCGGCTATAGAAATTCCGGAAAGGGGTTGTACCGAAAAATCCCCGAATCTCTCAAGGAGGGTATGGTGCCTGCGGGTAAGAGTCTGAACCTTACCGATAATATCGCCTATCTGATTCCACTTTTCTTCATTATTAAAACTGAAATCACTCCTTCTCGCTTCTTTTATCCTGTCAACAAGCGCCTTTATTCCTTCGCCGGTCACACCACATGTTGGAACAACGGGAATATTAAGTATCTCCTCGAATTTGTCTGTGTCAATATTCACTCCGGTATGCCCGGCTTCATCCCAAAAATTAAGGGCCATAATAACGGGGATGTTCTTTTTCAGAAGCTGAAATGTTAAATTCAGATTACGTTCGAGATTAGTGGAATCAATCACGTTAATAACTACTGCATTTTCTGCTTCGTCACTTTGAATCGTTTCATCAAGAATTTTTACCGCAACTTTTTCCGCTTCTGAAACCGGATCAAGAGTATATGTCCCTGGTATATCAATGACTTCGAACTCTCTGCCATCAGCTCGTAGCACACCTCCCGTCAGCTCAACCGTAGTCCCCGGATAGTTTGAAGCAATAACCCTCGCTCCGGTCAATCTGGAGAAGATAGCAGATTTTCCGGCATTCGGGTTGCCTATCAATAGAATTTTATCCATCTCCTTTGCCTCCCGGGAAAATCCCTTCTCCAGGCTCCACCACAATTTTTTTTGCCATACCGAATCCTATCGCCACTCTTGAACTTCCAGCCAGAACAACAACTGGCCCTTTCATAAAATGCCGGCTTACAACCTTCACCCCCACCCCCTGTCTTATTCCAAGATTTTCCATATTAGTTATTATCCCATATCCGCCATTTACCCCCGATATCACAGCTTCATCACCGGGCTTTAGATCCACAAGAGTCATTTTAGTTTTTTTCATTTCTTTCCCTTACTAAAAAATAACCATTTTTGTCCTGTAACTAAATCCTAATCCATCCTGCAAAGATCACTGTGCGGACAGGATTCAACTGCTTTAATATATTTAGCGAGCTTTTCCTTCGTGCTCTCACTTATATAATGTTCTATCCGGCATGCCTCCTCCCGGGCTACTTTCCGGGGAACACAAAGTATTTCGGTTAAAAATTTAAGAAGTATCTTGTGCCGATTATATATCCTCTTTCCCTCTTTTTTCCCCTTTTGCGTAAGTTCAACGTAACCGTAGCTCTCATGTCTGACAAGCTTTTTTCCCTTAAGAAGGCTCAATGCCTGATGAACACTCGGCATACTAACCCCAATTGCCGCGCTGATATCTTTTACTCTTACAACATTTTTCTTCTGCTCCAGAAGGAATATCGATTCCAGATAATCTTCAGAACTTGGGCTTAGCATTTCCATCTCTCCATCCATATATTAGTTATGCCTAACTTAATTAGATTATACTAACATTCTGTTCCCACGTCAACCCCTATTATGCTTAAGAAATAAGTTCCCGGGGAAATTCGTTTGGACTTTATTCGCCATCCTGAAAGTTTTCGGTATTGTGGCGGATGATTTCACCTTCCACCATATAGGCCACCTCCTGCGCTATGTTTGTAGCCAAATCCCCAATCCGTTCCAGATG
>DAOWMJ010000139.1 GCA_030643145.1 Candidatus Latescibacterota bacterium
ATTACCAACTTCACGGATACTATTACTTTCCGTAGCATTTTTCAAGAAGCTCCTTACGGTAAATTCGATAATATTTGAAAAGTGGAAGTAAAATGATTATTCTTTTCACAATAAATTATGGATTAAATATGGGAAGATAGAACGGTACTGTTTGTTATGGAAAGGGAGTTATTGTGGAAAATATCAAGAAGATTATCCTAGCCGGAAGCATCATTTTTATATTAACCGGCTGCGAGAAAGCCGGGTCTTCCGATGGCTGGCTTTCAATTGAAGAGGGATTAGCCCTTGCTGAAAAAGAAAACAAGACTGTGGTAATAGATTTTTACACTTCTTGGTGTAAATGGTGTAAGGTAATGGAAGAGCGCACCTTTTCAGAGGTTAATGTAGCGAAATACTTACGAAAAAACTATATCTGTATTAGAGTTAACGCGGAGGATAAAAAGAATACATTCAAGTACAGGGATAATGAATACAGTCCCTTTTCTCTGGCCCGGAAGCTTGGAGTCCGGGGATATCCCTCACTGGCATATCTGGAAAGTGACGGGGAACTGATTCAGATTGTGCCGGGATTTATCCCCCCGGAGACTTATATTGAAGTATTAAAATATTTCCGGGAGGAACATTACAAAAAGAGTATATCCCTGAAGAGCTTTATAGATGCGTAAAAGCGGCAAAAAGATTCAATTTTTGATCATGTCTGAATAGGGATGCTCGGTTTCGTATCAGGTTGCTACCCTATTTTGAGTTGTAAGGGAGGTTATTTAATGAGAATTGGCGTATTGACAGGCGGAGGAGATGCCCCGGGGTTAAATCCGGCAATAGCGGGAGTTGTAGAGAGAGCTTCAAAATATGGTTATGAAATTATTGGTCTGAAACGGGGGTGGGAGGCCCTTGTGGCTAAAGATACAGCCCCGTATGTGGTTAAGCTTGGCCCAGAGATTGTCCGTGAGTACAGTCGTCTCGGCGGAAGCAGGCTTCAGTGCAGCAGAACAAATCCGGTATCCGAGGGGATAGACCGGACAGAACTGGTAATAGAAAATGTAAAAAAGCTGGGGCTGGATGTAATAATAGCAATAGGGGGAGATGACACGCTGGGCGCCGGAGCTGTTCTGAATGATAGAGGTGTGCCGATTGTTGGAATCCCGAAGACGATTGACAGGGATCTGGCCGGGACAGAGTATTCTCTGGGCTATGATACGGCGCTTAATGTTATTTGTGATTCCGCCGAACAGATATCTCATTCCGCCAGATCTCACCAAACTATTTTTTTCCTTGAGGTTATGGGCCGGCACGCGGGTTGGCTCGCGCTTAGAGGTGGAGAAGCGGCATTTGCCGATGTAATTCTGATACCGGAGTACTCTTTAAAAATTGAGAAACTGGTCTCAATTCTGGAAGAGAAACTGGAAAAAAGCAGTAAAATGGGGCTTGATCATATGTACAAGTTGATAGTTGTAGCTGAAGGCGCTCACATAGAGGGTGAGGAGGAAGTCAGGAAAGACGCCAAAATAGATGAATTCGGTCACTATAGTATCGGTGGAGTAGGAAATTATCTTAAAGGTCTTCTGGAACATAACTTTAAGCACACCAGATATATGGCGCTCGCCTATTTACAGCGCGGAGCTTCACCCTCGCAAAAGGATAGGCAGATGGGAAGACGTTTCGGGAATAACGCGGTGGAAATGATCAAGAATGGAGATATTGGATATATGGTGGCTATGCAGAAATCACGTTTAGTTAAGGTGTTTCTCAAAGAGGTAAAAAAATCTCCCAGCCTTGTCGATGTTGACAAGTATTACGACAGGGAAAGTTTAAATGTAAAGATTGAATGGACTCTTTCGAACAATAACTAGATTTCTTCTACGGTATTGTAATAGGGGGAGATTCACCCACTCACGGCTGAATCGTCAATGCCGGTTTTATTCAGTTTTTTTGAAATGGATGACTGTTTCTATATGAAATGTTCCCGGGAAAAGATCAATAAGATAGATGTCGGAAGGAGTATAACCTGCTTGAATCAGCCGGGAGGAATCTCTCGCGAGTGTGGGAGGGTCACAGGATATTATTATAAGTTCCTCCGGTTTGTGCCTGACGATTTCTTCGATGACCTTCTTTGCCATTCCTGATCTTGGAGGATCCGCGAGGATGAGATTGACTTTACCCATTTTCTTGAATTTTTGCTCTACATTACCCCTTTTAAAATTTGTATTCGGGATTTTGTTCAATTTTGCGGCCGCGCGGGCATTTTCACACGCTTTTTCGGCCCCCTCTATCCCGATAATTTGCGTTGTTTTTCCAGCAAGGGGCAGCGTGAAAAATCCGGCGCCGCAATACAGATCCACTATTTTGTTAATCCTTTTTCGGATTAGAGATAGGACTAACTCAATAAGCTTACTATTAAGAAGAGTGTTTACCTGGAAGAATGTTTCAGGAGAGATAGGGAACAAATATCCCCCGGCTTCCATAAGTATATCAGGCGGGCTGAAGGTTTCTTTAAGACCCCAGAAGTGAATCGCCCCGAATTTGTCAATACGAACACGCACTTCGCTATTTGGTTTTAGAGAATCATTGCCGAGCCCGGCGATCATTTCTCTCATGCTTTTCGGTAAAAGGAGACAGCCACTTTGAGGAAATGGTATAACTTTGTCCGATTCGGCCATAAAAAATCCGGGCCGTCCGGATTCGTCTGTACGGAAAATAGAATGATTTCTGTATCCAAAACGTGATGGCGAGGGAATGATATCGTTAATGACGGGTTTAAATTTACCGATTTTTTCAAATGTTTCAAGAACCATACTCTTTTTGGTTTTAATCTCATCTTCATAGTCAAGGTGAAGAAAATGGCAGCCTCCGCATTTGCCGAAATTGGGGCATTCGGGAGGTCTTCTTATACTTGAAGGTTCAAGGATTTTTTCTATACGCCCGAAAAGGACCTTTCCCTTCTTTTTCTCAACAGAGAATTCCACCTTGTCTCCGGGGGCAGTGTATGGCAGGAATACGGTTTTATCCTCATAGAACGCCAGGCCGTATCCACCCTGTATTATCTTTTTAACGGTTGTTACATCTTGCACTGAAATTACTCCTTTTCAGGCTAAGTGTGACGATTTCAGACTTAACCCCGAAGATCTAGGGGAAGTGAACGGTTGCTTTTCATGAAGGATACATTCTGAATCGATAAATTGAAAGCGTAAAAAGTTCTAGAGGTTAATAAGACTTTACCTCCTCTTTTTGGAATACTATACTGAACCGGTATATCATATGTGCTCTTAATCTTTGGAGGTTGGGGAGATAGATGGAAGTAAAATTATTGGATCTTATCCCGCAATATAAAAAAATTAAGGATGAGATTCACCGGGCCGTGGACCAGGTTTTTAGCAGCCAGCAGTTTATTCTAGGTCCTTCCGTAGCCAGATTTGAAAAAAGTATGGAGAACTATTATGGTGTTGAGCATGTTGTTGGAACCGCTTCGGGGTCGGATGCAATACTTCTTTCTCTTATGGCCATGGGTGTAGGGCCCGGTGACGAGGTTATAACCACTCCTTACAGTTTTTTTTCCACGGTAAGTTCAATAGTGAGGGTTGGCGCCACTCCCGTTTTTGCCGATATAGATCCTCGAACATTTAATATTGATCCGGACAAGGCGGCTTCAGCTTTCTCAGAACGAACCAAAGCCGTGATTGTTGTTCACCTATTCGGCCAGAGCGCTGAAATGGATCAGTTTACAGAGATTGCTGCCGAAAGAGGCGTGTTTATTGTTGAAGATGCGTGTCAGTCGATCGGGGCGCTTTATCATGGCAAGAAATGTGGAATGTTCGGTGATACCGGGTGTTTTTCCTTTTTCCCTTCAAAGAATCTTGGAGGGCCCGGTGACGGCGGTATGGTTATAACGGATAACAGTGATATCGCGGACAGAATCAGAGCCCTCCGTGTGCACGGGGAAGAAGAGAAGTACAAGCACAAGTATATCGGGATTAACAGCAGGCTGGACGCTATTCAGGCGGCTGTACTGGAAGTTAAGCTTGGATACCTTGAAGAATGGAACAGGGCTAGACGCCAAAACGCTTCACGATACGAAAAGGCCTTTTCCGGTCTGAGAGGGATAACCACTCCCTTTATCGAAGAGTATAACGAAAGTACATTTAACCAGTATGTTATTCGTACATCAGAGAGGGATGAAATGCGCGCCTACCTTGCCGATAAAGGAATAGGTACGGCGATTTACTACCCGGTGCCCCTTCATTGTCAGGAGTGTTTTTGCTTTCTCGGATGGGAAAGGGGAAGATTACCCGAATCGGAAAGAGCGGCTGATGAAACCCTCGCGCTTCCCATTTATCCTGAACTGGGGGTTCGGAAGCAGGACTATGTTATTGAAACAATTACGGAATTTCTTGATAAAAACTCTCTTTAGAAACTTGTTTATCTCATTGAAGAAGGTAACTGCGCGGCAAGGATTATTCGAAGGCTGTAGTTAGTCATGAACGATTGGGACAGGAGACGGAAATGATAAACAGAAGGCATGTTGGAACTGTTGTGTTATTAATGATACTTGTTTTTATGGGGTGTATGGGGGGAAAGGAAAAATCGGATCTTTATATTATGGAAGAACTTGAGGCAGCTTCATCAATAGAGATTACAGCAAAGAGGATTGAACGGTTAAAGATATTTTTGAATAATCATCCGGAGCATATGTGCAGGGAATTCGCGTATAAAAAAATTTTTGACACCCTCGCGGAGGATTCAGGACAGCCGGAAAAAGTGATGGCATTCTTTGACGAAGTTATGGGAACAGAAAAAGATCCTGCTGTGAGAGGAACTCTTTATTTTAAAAAATTCACCTATTTATGGAGCGTTGACAGCACAGAGGCCGTCGATCTTGCCACAAGCCTTCTTGAGAGTGATGAAAAGGGTTTCCGTCTCTTTGTCTACTTGGGTTTTGATCTCGATTATAGAGGAAGACACGAACTCGCGGGGGAAATGTTTAGAAAGGCAATCGATGTTGGGAATGGTTCATTTGAAAAATCTTTCGCCGGAATGCTGTACGGGGAATTTCTCAGCGGGCAGGGGAAAGAAGATCTAGCCCTGGAACTATTAAAAAAGTCAGCGGATAATGTTTTTGCGGGAAAGCAGATTGGAAAAATACTGTGGGAAAAGGGCGAAAGGAAAAACGCGATAGAAAGCTATATTAATCTTGTCGCGGGGGTTCCGGGCGAACGCGGCGAAGTAAAATTGGACAGTCTTTACGCGATCGTATATCCGGACAACGCCGGAGAGCTTGATGAGAAGATTCTGGAGAGTAGAATTGGGCATAAGACATTATTGCACGGAAGCCGATTTGTTGATACTGAGGGAAAATATTATAATCTATCTGATTATAAAGGAAAGAAATTGGTGATAAGCGCCTGGAGCCCGACCTGACCTCCCTGTATTGCGGAGTTGCCGCAATTGGAGAAACTGAAAAATATGGAGGATGAGCTCGGATTCAAATTATTCCTTATTAACATGAAGGGATATTTAAATAAGACAAGGGCAATAATAAAAGAAAAGGATGTCACTATTCCGGTCCTACTTGATTGCAAATCTTATTCACGCGGCGTTCTTCATGTAAATTATACTCCGACAACATTTATCGTTGATAAAGATGGAATTATTCGTTCAAGGCTTGTGGGAAACTGCGAAAACTTTAAGGAAATCGTAGAAGAGGTGATCGAAAGGATCTAATGGTCCGCTGG
>DAOWMJ010000261.1 GCA_030643145.1 Candidatus Latescibacterota bacterium
ATCAGAATAGCAGGTAGGGAAATTGAAATAAAATGTCTTCTCATATTTTCTCCTTCTGTGAGTATATATATATTTCCTGCCATGTAAGGCTGTTCCTGTCAAGTTCTTTGTCTCCGCGGTGAAAGAATACTTATTCACTAGGGACTGTATCGAGATATATTCCGGTTTTGGGATCTGACTGTTTTGATATAAAATAATTTAATAAATTATCTTTTCCGTGTATTTCTGTTACTATTTACAAGGTTGTTTCGGGTGGATGTAACGTCGTATATTGATTATAGAAGAATTACTCCCGACAAAATGTTGAAAGGAAAGAGTATGAAAAGAAGATCTTTCTCACTGTTTTTTATTCTTATGGCTATTATGGGTTTTAGCAGACACAGTACAGCATGTACTAATATGATAGTAACGAGCGCCGCGTCGGCGGATGGCTCAGTCATGATTACGTATACTTGTGACGGCGAATTCCATCCTCACTTGAGACACATTCCGGCTGCCGATCACGAGTTGGATGAATATATCGAGATCAAGGACTGGCAGGGAAATATCAGAGGCAGAATAAAGCAAGTTCCACACACGTATGCTATTACAAATCTTATGAATGAGCATCAGCTTGTCATTGGCGAAACCACCTTTACCGGCCGTGATGAACTTCAAAACAAAGATGCTTTGCTTCATTATTGGCAGCTTATGAGGTTGGCGCTTCAAAGGGCGAAAAACGCCAGGGAAGCTATCGGAGTTATCGCTGGCCTTGTTGAAGAATATGGATACTTCAGTGAGGGAGAGTCGATTTCAATAGGGGATAAACGCGAGGCATGGCTTATGGAGATAATAGGGCCAGGCCCGGGCGGCAAGGGCGCTGTCTGGGTAGCTCGGAGGATACCCGATGGATACATATGCGCTCACGCGAATAAGTCGCGTATCGGAGAGTTTCTCCTGGATGATCCTGAAAACTGTCTATATTCAGAGAATGTGATAGACCTTGCAGTCAAAAAGGGTTACTACAACCCCGAGTCGGGAGAACCCTTTAATTTCAGCAACGCGTACTGCCCTGCTACACCCCAGAAACTTCGTTACACCGCGACCCGTGTATGGAGTATTTTCCGCAAGTGTGCTCCTTCGAAAGAATGGTCTGCGGATTATCACCGTGGGGTAAAGGGGGCGGAACCATATCCCCTGTGGATAAAACCCGACAAAAAGTTAAGCCTTAAAGATGTTATGGGTATTATGAGAGATCACTATGAAGGAACCGTGTATGATATGACAAAAGGAGTGGATGCCGGGCCATTTGGCACCCCCAACAGGTGGAGGCCGATTACCTGGAATATCGACGGGGTTGATTACACTTGGGAGAGGCCGATCTCCACTCAGCAGACCGGGTTCTCTTATGTTTCACAGTCACGTTCCTGGCTCCCTGATCCAATTGGAGGAGTCCTGTGGTTTGGAGTTGATGATACTTATTTCACCTGCTATATTCCCCTCTATTGCGGTATAAATGATATTCCTGAATCTTACGCCAGGGGAAATATGGGCGAATTTTCCACCGATTCAGCTTGGTGGGTTTTTAATTTTGTCGCCAATTATTCTAATCTTCGATATTCACAGATGAAAGAGGATATTCAGGCTGTGCAGAAGGAGCTGGAAGGAAAACTTATTTCTCTTCAGCCCGCGGTTGATATGACGGCAAAGAAACTTTTTGAAGAAGATACTGATCTTATGATCAGCTATCTAACCGATTATTCCAGAACTCACGCTGAGATGGTAGTAGAACGCTGGGCGGAGCTTGGGAACTACTTGATTCGTAAATATAATGACGGGTACACACAGACCAAAAAGGGAAGGCCTGTAGAAACAGGGTATCCCGAAAGTTGGCTCAGAGATGTGCTAAAACAGAGGGCGGAGCAGTTTGAACTGGAAAGTTGGAATGAAGACTCTGTCGAAACACAGATGCCCTATTGATCATTCAGTGAGCTTAAATTCCCTCTGGGGATAATATTAACTTTACGGCGCGCACAGTGGTGGCAGCGATAAGAAGAGTTAGATTCCTCGTTCCTTTTTTATCTTTTCATATGCTTCTTGGATTTCCTCAAAGCGCCTTGTCGCGAAATCAGTAAATTCCTCTGGAAGTCCCTTGGAAACGATTGTATCGGGGTGGAAATCCTTTACAAGTTTTCTATAACTTGCTTTGATTTCTTTTTCAGAGCTGGATGCGGTGCAGCCCAGAATCGTGTAGTGTTTTCCCACATCTTCAAAATAGCGGGCTTTCAGGTTTTCAAAATGCTCATTGTCGATTCTAAAAATACTCTTTATTTTTTTGAGGGCGTTTTCCTCCGCCGGATGGAATGTGCCGTCGGCGGCGGCAACCTGGAAAAGCACATCCATAAAAGAGAGCAGAACATTGGGGTTCTGTCTGTTGATTTTGTAAAGTTGTGCCGCGAAGTCATCGATTGAATATTGGGAATTCTTGGCTTCGTTGAAAATCTGCCTGGCAAACTCTCTCTCTTTAGGGGATATATTCATACTGTTAATAAAATTATCAACCACAGCA
>DAOWMJ010000203.1 GCA_030643145.1 Candidatus Latescibacterota bacterium
CGAATGGTTAATATAACCAATAAGAAGATTTATTTCAGAATCGCGGGCTATTTCTTCAAGCCAATCTTTATATTTTCTGGAACGGCTCAGAGCGACCGGAGCGGAGGTCTCAGGAAATATTACCAGTTCCGCGCCCATAGCAGATGCTTCCTCTGCCAATGATTCAATCTGGCGGAAGATCTTATCCTTATACGCGGGATTCCATTTAATGTCGAGGCCCACATTTGGCTGGACAACCGCAATATTCTTCTTCTCTGCTACACCACTTCTCTCTTCGTCAAACTTTCTAATTCTGCTCACTCCAAACCCCAGGTGAGATGTGATAATTATAGTAAGTAGAATAAATAAAACTATTTTCTTCCGTGCTGAACGGATAAAAAGAACCAGAGCGATAAGAAGATTTACAAGTACAATAAGAAATGAGAACCCGTATGGCCCATATATCGAAAGAGATTGGATCGCTATCGGATATTGTGCCATCGCGCTTGATAACGTACCCCATGAAAAGGCCAGTTCCCCATTTGAACGCGCCATTTCCATTAAAGACCATAGGGCGGGAGCCGCGATTAAAGCCCTGAGTCCATATCTTTTTACAAGAAAAGCCAGAAACAGCCCGAACAATCCTGAAAAGCAGGAAAGATAGATCACGAGAAGGGAAACTCCAGGAACCAGAACCCACCTCATCGTAACATTGGAAGCGGGGATTACATTAGCTATCCAGTAAAGAAGTATTCCAAAGAATGCCAATCCAAAAACAAAACCGAGGATAAATCCTCTTTTCAGATAACCACCCTTTCCCCCATTAGAGTCTTTGGCCGTGATAAAAAACCACATTAGAGGCACAAGCGCGAATAGTGAAAAGAAACGAAAGGGATACGGGGGAAACGAAATTGCCAAAAGGATACCGGATATAATACCGGCTGACATTTCTCTTTTCCATCTGCTGGCAAAAACACTGACACTCATAATACACCTCTCATTTTCGGTGGAGTATAATGGAAAAATAGTCAGCCTAACAAGACAAAAGACTCATTAATAGATTGAACCATCCTAATGCGGATTGCTGCGCGATCAAGGGGGAATAAAGCTAGCCGCATTAGATGGATGGTTCAAATGTCGAATTACTACTTTGAAAAAGACCTCAGATTAAATATCCTTTAAACAATCTGTGCACAATATTCAATACACAAACCATGCCATATAAGAATTTATGGAGTAGTGTTTTTCGTCAGTCTTTGTGGCTACAGTAACTCCATATATTTCATCAAGTTGTCGGATCACTCTCTGATATTCATTTGATTTTTTTGCTCCATTAATTTTTTGATGAGAAAATACAAGTGTTGACCAAGTTTACACTCAATAAACCCAAATTTTCGTAACTATTCTAAAATAACCATATTACAACATCCAGGTCACATGCGAACAGAATGTACAGGTGTCAACACATCCGACTGCTAAACAGAAATCAGGGCTGACCGGAAAGAATTACTCCAAAACTATTCCCCGTAATTCATCCGTTTACACAAATCTGAATTGAATAATGAAAGTATATTATCAAAAAAGATGCTATCTGATTATTTCTTCTAGCCCAACACGTTTCAAATCTTTATAAAGCGTGCTTCTGGAAATGCAGAGCCACCTTGCAACCGCGGCTTTGTTACCATTGCATCGTTTTAGGAGCTTCAATAGCATTGTCCTCTTTTCGGAATCCCTGCCATTGCCGTTTATAGCTCGTAAATGTGATTTTTCCGAAAATTCTGACCCTTTCACTCTCTCTGGAAGCATGTCGACAGTTATAACTCCACTTCCGGATATATGCCCCACACGTTTGATAACAGCTAGAAATTCTCTAACATTACCCGGCCACGTATACCGCTGAACACATTTCAGCGCTTCCCTTTTAATTCTAATTTTTCGGTTTTTCTTATATCCATTTCTGGACAGGCAAAAAGTCAGCAATGGGATTATATCTTCTTTTCTATCCCTAAGCGGAGCCAGATGAATTCTCTCCTCACTAATACGGTAGTAAAAATCTTCCCGCAGAGAACTGTTTTCGATATCGTCTTCAAGAATCCGGTTCGTGGCTGATATAAATCTTACATCTATATCCCTTTCAATATTGTCTCCCACTCGCCGTACCTTCTTCTCCTGAAGAACACGCAGCAGCTTAGCCTGTTGAATATCTGTAAGTTCGCCTATTTCATCAAGAAAGATAGACCCGCCGGAAGCCTCTTCAAAAAGTCCTCGGCGATCGGAAATAGCGCCGGTAAAAGATCCTCTCTTATGACCAAAGAACTCACTCTCAAAGAGACGATCGGGAACAGCTGAACAGTTGACAGCTATAAATTTTTTCTGCGACCTATCGCTCAAGTTATGAATTAACCTTGCTATAAGCTCTTTTCCGGTACCTGTCTCCCCCGTAATCAATGCCGGGACGGAAAAGGAAGCTGCAAACCTGGCCCTTTCATACACATCTAACATAGATTTGGAGATAGAAATCAATTTATCGTAAGCAATGAATTCAGGATCGAACTGCAGTTCAACTAATGAGCTTCCTTTGTAAATCTCGTTTCGCCTGTCCGGCAATTTGCTTTTAATTTTAATGACTCCGTTAAGAAGCCTATCTGTTCTCTTTTTGAATAAATCAGCCTGGATACCGCATGAAAGATGCTCGACTTCAATCAAAAGCCGCCACACCTTTTCGATTTTTTCCCTTTCTTTTACCACAACATCTTTTCTCCCGTCAATTACACTATCGGAATATTCAAAAAGGATTTCGGAATATTTTATTTGTGTTTGCGCCAGCGCAAAATAGTTTCCCGTTGCCCTGAGTATTTCTATCGACTTATCGAAGTATTTTTCAGCTTCTTTGTTATCTCCGGAACCAAACGAGGATAATCCCATACCTCTATAAATAAGCCCCTCTTCCATTCTTGCCTTCAACACTCCGGCCAATTTCAGAGCCTTCTTAAAATGAGCGGCCGATTCTTCATAATCACTCATAGCCAGATACAGGTCACCTAAAGAGATATACTGTTCCAGCTCAATATCTCCTCCCGGAAAGGCCTTAGAAGCTATACTCAAAGCCTCCCTGAAACGGGATTCCGCTTTTGAATAATTATCACCTTCTAAATATACCCGCCCAGAACCCCCGAGAACTAACGCCTTTTCTCTCAGAAAATCCTTTGAATCAGCGATTGCCCGCGATTTCTCATAAAGTCTCAAAGCTGAAGAAAAATTCCCCCGGTATCTTTCATTGTTACCCAGAGCAAGAAGAGCGCGGCATTCTCCTATTTTCCATTCACATTCCGCAAACCCGGAAATAGCTTCCTTAATATCGCTTTCGGCATCGTCAAATCTCCCGATGTGATACTGTACTATCCCCCTGTTCAGCAAGGCTGCCGACTGACCATAGACATTTTCTTTTTCCCTGTATATCTTTATAGCGCGCTTAAAATAATCACCAGCGTTCTTTAAATATCCCATTCGCATCGACAGTAATCCCAAAGTCGCGAGAACAGGTCCACGGGCCTTATCGTCCGAAACGTATGTGGCAAGGCCAAGCGCGGTCTCTAATTGATTACGGGACTCGTCCACACGTCCAAGACGCATGAGACAAACCCCTCTTGTCATTAGCCTGTTAATAACAAAGCGGGGCTGAACTGATCCAACTTCCACATCAGGAAGAGTGTCAATATATTCGATAGCTTTGCTGTAATTGCCTTTTCTTCTAAGAATATCAGCCCTGACTATGTATATTTCCTGCCGAAAATCATCCTCGACACCTATGCCGGCTTCACTTAAAAGGGTTTCCAAACTGACGAGATTGCTCTCACTTTCATTGAAACGGGACATATAATACGCGCTCTTCGCTGATGAAATAAAGACACGGC